>CAYOFM010000010.1:0-12906 GCA_964403365.1 uncultured Candidatus Saccharibacteria bacterium
AAAAGAAAACAAATTATTGGTTTAATATTTGTTATCCTAGGGATAGCTGGTTTGGTTTTGGTTTTACAAGGGTTTTTCTTGCCTGAGATTCAGGCTGGAGCTGGGGATAATATTAGCGGTTGGATTTGGTCTAGTAATATTGGTTGGATTAGCTTGAATTCAATTAATTGCGATAGTGATGATAATGGGTTTTCTGATGGCGTTCCGGCTGGTTGTCCAGTGTTTGGTACGGAAATAGATAGCTATGGGGTAAATATTGATACTAGTACTGGTATTTTTTCTGGCAAGGCTTGGAGTGAGAATATTGGCAAAATTAGTTTTAATCAAGCGGATTTAGTAGGTTGCCCTTCAGGTACTTGCCAAGCAGAAATGAATTTAACTAATGGAGAGGTTTCTGGTTGGATTAGGGCTACAAGCCCTATTGGAGACCCAGAAGCAGGCGGTTGGGATGGTTGGATTAAGTTAAGGGGTACAGAATCAGGCACAGGCACGGAATATGGTGTTAATTACGATACATCAGGTGCTAGTCCAAGTTTGGTCGGCTGGGCTTGGGGTGGTGATGATAATGGTAGTGGAAGTGCAGTGGTTGGTTGGGTTAGCTTTAATGATAATAATTTAGACGATGATGACGATGACGATATTGACGATCCACCTCCTGTCTGCCCTGATTGTGACCCTCCAGGCACACCAATAGAAGATTACGATCCAGTTATTCCTCTTGGTTTAATCAATGCACCACCAAGTGCTACCTTAGATGTCGTTACCCCTCAAACTTATTGCACAGCTCCTAAAGAAGCTTTTTCTTGGGACTTTAATGATGAAGATCCTTTACAAACCTCTTATCATTTACAGGTTAAAAAGCAATCCAGCCCAGCTTGGGGTTCTTGGACAGTTGGTAATGGAGAATATGATTCTACTAAAATTGATAGCTCTACTGAGAACGTTTTAATTTCTATAACTACTGGATCAACCATAGGACAGTTGGATTACAAAGAGATTTATGAGTGGCGTTTGATGGTTTGGGATAGCGGTGGATTAGATTCTGGTTGGACTTATGGCACAAACTTTAGCACCGAGGATCATATGTACCCTACGGTAACTATTAGCCCTACTCCGGTTAGGGTAAGCATTGATGAGTGGGTGCAAATGAATGATACTTCTGAGTGCTATACTACTGGTGGAGGTAGTTATGATTGTTATACCGATCTGTTCGGTAGTATCAGCTATCAATGGGATTATAGTTATGAGAATCCACCTGGTTTACAAATAGATTCTACCTATGAAAGAAGTGCTAGTGGCGAGACTAATGCCTCTACTACTTACGCTAGTTATGGCACTTATTTAATAAAATTAAGGGTTATAGATAACTCTATTCCAGGTTCAGCATCCTGCGATAGTGACGCAGAAACAATTTATGTTGGTCCTCATTTGCCAGATTGGCGTGAGGTAGCCCCGTAATCATACAGGAGGCCCACCCTCCCGCAGTAGCGGGAGGGTGGCTTCTTTTGCTTTACAGTAGGGCTCTTTTTTGCTATAATACGATTGTTAAGTAACTAATTAACCTATGAAGTATTGGCAGAAATAACATAAATGAATATTATGTTTATTAAAAACCAGTCTTTTATAATAAAATATGATTTCAATTACCCTACTTTCTGTAGGATCTATTGCTTTAGCTGGAGGTGCCCTATTGGGTTACTACGCCCGTCAATCAATTGCTAAGAAAAGGCGTGGCACCATTGAAGCAAAGTTACAGAAAAAGATTACTCAAACCAAGCAAGAAGTTGAAACTTTAGTATCTGATGCTCGCAGTAAAGCAGGGCAGATCGTTTCAACCGCTCAGAAAGAGAGAGAAGAACGAAGAAGAGAGCTTTTAAAAACAGAACAACTGTTTTTTAAAAGGGAACAAGCTTTGGACCAAAAAGCGAGTGTTTTTGAAGAAAAAGAGGATTTATTTGACCAAAAGGTACAAAAACTTAAAGCAATGAAAGAGAAGGTAGATGTTTTAAATGAAGAAGCACAAGGGGCTTTAGAAAGAGTCTCTGGTTTAACTAAGGAGCAAGCTAAAGTTGAGCTTTTAAAGGATATAGAAAGAGATTATAGCCATGATTTGATGGGGCGTATTCAAAAGCTAAAACAAGAAGGAGAGGATAGATTTTCTGGCCTTGCCAAAGAAATGATTGCCAATGCAGTGCAAAGATATGCCTTAAGCCAAGCTCAAGACATTACCACCACTACAGTTAGCATTCCATCAGATGAAATAAAAGGGAGGATTATTGGTAAAGAGGGTAGAAATATTAAAGCCTTAGAAAGGTTAACAGGTGTAGAGATAGTAGTAGATGATAGTCCAGAAACAGTTTTAATCACTGGTTTTAATCCTTTAAGAAGGCATATTGCTAAAGTGGCCCTAACTCGCCTAATTAAAGACGGCAGAATTCAACCAGCCAAAATTGAAGAACAAGTTAAGAAAACAGAAGAAGAAGTACAGGTTCAGATTAAAGAGTTTGGTGAAAAAGCAGCTTATGATACAGGGGTGATTGGTCTGCCACCTAAGATTATTGAGTTATTAGGCAGATTATACTTTAGAACAAGTTATGGCCAGAATGTATTGCTTCATTCTATTGAAGTCGCTCATTTATCCGCTGCCTTAGCAGAGGAAATTGGCGTTGATGCTAAAATTGCCCGTAAAGCTGGACTATTGCATGATATTGGTAAGGCGGTAGATCATCAAGTACAGGGATCCCATGTAGATATTGGTATTAAGATTTTAGAAAAGTTTAGCCAGGATCAAACAATTATTGATGCGATGAAGTCTCACCACGGTGATTATGAGCCAGCTAGTATAGAGGCAGTCATAGTCCAAGCTGCAGACCAAATTTCTGGAGCCAGACCAGGCGCTAGAAAAGATACTGTAGAAAACTACTTAAAACGACTTAAAGAATTAGAGGACTTAGCCTTATCTTTTAAGGGTGTAAATACTGCTTATGCTATTTCTGCTGGTAGAGAAATTAGGGTATTTGTTAAGCCGGAGGATATAGGAGATCTTGAAGCCTATAAATTAGCTAGAGATATTGCTGATAAAGTGCAACAAGAGTTAAATTACCCAGGAGAGATAAAAGTTAACTTAATTAGAGAAACAAGGGTTGTAGAATATGCTAAGTAGTGTTAATATGGGAAATATAGTCAATATTAACAAAGGTCGTCAATAATAACTATTAATATTATGGCAAAATTAACTAAAGACGATTTATCTGAAGCTATTGCAGGTGTTTGTGATTGTTCTAAATCTGCAGCTAGTGATTGCTTAAATGCTATTATCAGTGAGATTGGTAAAGCATTAAAAGCAGGTAATGAAGTAACCTTAACTGGTTTTGGTACATTTTCTGTTAGCCATAGAAAAGCTAGAATGGGTAGAAACCCTCAAACAGGTGCTACTCTAAAGATTGCTGCTAAAGATGTTCCTAAGTTTAAAGCAGGTAAGGGTCTAAAAGACGCTGTTGCATAAATATACGTGGACGTCCGCGTAAACTATCAAACTCAGCGCAACGCGCGTAACTATGCGCAAACAAAACAACTCCCTCAAGGGAGTTGTTTTGTTTAATGTTGTTAGTGGAGCTGGACAGTACAGGAAGTTAGAACTCATTTTCAAAGCAATTCCAACCATTTCTATATCCCAAAATTGAGCTTAGAATCATAGTAAGCTATCATTCTATTGTAAATTTTATCTTATGAATCTTTTCTAAGAGTTCTATTGTTGCTTTAACAGAAAGGTTCTCAGTATTTTTTAGAGATAAGCGTTTACCAAACTTGTTAAGTAAAGGACTTAGAAACTCATCGCCCCAAGAAGGGGTAAAGGTCATAACCCCTTCAAAATCGATTACAACCTTTTCATCTTTTTTTATATCCCTTATGGTTGGTTTAAAGGCAGCTAAAGATTCTCGACCCAAATGTCGACCACTTAACGTTGTGCCAAATTTTTTTAGAAAAATAGTCATATTTAGAATTTAATTAATGCTAAACAGCCATGAAAATTAATAGCTGACTTTTCAATTCTTAAACTAGGGTCTGCTCTTTGGATTTTAAGTTGTGCATTTCCTGTTTGGAAAAGTAGCTCTATCTTGTTGTTAGATACAACATTTTTAACGAATTTTAACCCATTTCCTCTATGTTCTGGCGACCTGCCAGAGATAATTTCAGTAAAAGCGATTTTAAGAGCATTTTGATGGCTTGCTAATTCAGGCTTAACTTTTTTCAAGGTTGCCAAGATACCTTGACCACGATCAGCTAAAATAACTACTCTTTTTTTAAGATTATAGATAAATAATATACCAGCTATATCAGGCCAATTACCCAAGTTATGATCAAAAGAATTATTACCTATTTCACCAACAATAGCTGAAACTAATGAAAACATTTTATCTAATCCTTTCGTCTTACTTAATAAGTGTTCTAATTTTATCAAACGTGCTTGCAGTACATAACTATTTGAACAGTAAAAGTCGGGATGTGGTTGATTTGATGGATTGGTGATAACCCAACTTTTTGCTAATTTAAAAGGATCCTTTAAATCATTTTTTATATAATCCTCAATGTCATTTTTTGCATAGTATCTATTACCTGTTTTTTTCTTACGTATTGAGATAAATTTACCCGAGTCATCCCAACGACGTAAAGTTTGTATAGACACTCTAATCATTTTAGACACTTGGCTGATTGTCATTAAGTTTGAACTCATAATCTACCATTGTTTAGATTAACTGAATCTATACAAATTGAATCAAAATACGGCTATATTTGACCTAAATCTATACATTTCTATTATATCGTCTATAAATAAGTCTGTCAAATAAAGTTATCCACAAGCCATTAATTCTTTCATTTCATCAACACCAAAAGAAAAAACAGCTGTTTTAAAGCTGTTTTTTCTTGGTTTGAATGAGCTGGACAGTACAGGAAGTTAGAACTCATTTTCAAAGCAATTCCAACCATTTCTATATCCCAAAATTAAGTTTAGAATCAATATAATTTTGATTTATTTGTTATGTGGAAAATGAACTATTGTAGTTTCCTTGTAAAATAGCCATTTTTTTGTTATTTACCTTTGCCTATGGTAAATAAACCTTTTTCGTCAGCAGTAGGTAGTCGATAACGAACATTCCGTTTAGCTCCAGTTCTTGGCACAATTTTTGTTAATGCTCCTCGTTTGACCCAACGATTAAATAATTTTGATACCTTTACTGGATTTTCAGTTCCCAAAAGCCCACCGTTAATACTTCACGGCCGTGAAGTATTAACATAGTAAAAAAAATAAGTTATAATAAATAATGCCAATGGAATATAAAAAAAACTCAATAGGGGATAAGATCTTATGCTATTTAGGAGAAACAACAGTAGGACTTTGTAAAATTGGGGTTAATGTTGTCTTTGATACCCATTCTTTTTTAGATGGCACTTACGGAGACACTAGACCTTCAAAAGATTTTTATGCAACAGTGAACCAAATGAAACGAACGAATTATTTAAAAGAAAGACATGGAAAATTATATATTACAAAAAAAGGAAGAGAGAAAATTATCAAAAAGCATTTGAAGAATCAGCATAAAAAAGAAAACAAGAAATGGGATGGTAAGTGGCGGAGTATTATTTTTGACATACCAGAAGTCAGCAGAAAAGATAGGGACTTTTTAAGAAGAGAATTAAAATCTATCGGTTTAATAGAAGTTCAGCAAAGTGTTTGGGTATCTCCTTATCAGATTGAAAAAGAATTGAATACACTATTAAAACTTTGGAAAACAGATTTCCAAGGGGATATTCGGTTTCTTTTAATAGAAAAAATGAATGATCGCGATTTAAAAGAAAAATTTAACATAAAATAACCCAGTTAATACTTCACGGCCGTGAAGTATTAACTATTATAGATAATAGGCAACTTTGATTTTTCATTCTATCTCATCAAAATCAAAGAAAAAACAGCTGTTTTAAAGCTGTTTTTTTTGGTTTGGGTGAGCTGGACAGTACAGGAAGTTAGAACTTTTTTTACAAACAATTCTAACCATTTTTATATCCCAAAATTAGACATAGTGTTATATTAAACGAAAATAAAACAATATCGTACCTTGTATGAAAAGACGACATTTTAGTAGATTTTTTATGGCTGTGTATAACTAGACTTGACTGTATTGGTAAAAAGTAATAAAATACTACTAATATAATAAGTTATATATTACTAAATTATTATGAGCAGAAGCTTATATAACAATCCTAAAGTAGAGAAATTAGTGACCACTATTGAGAATCAGAATTTTGAGAAAAAAACAGCTTTTATACAGCCAGAAAGTTTAGCTGCTGAATTTTCAGCTTTTGCTAATAGCAGTATAGAGGGCGGATTAGTAGTATTAGGCATCAAAGAGGATAAAATTCCGGTTGGTATAGATATTGTGGAGCAATCAAAAATTAATAAATTAATACAAGCACAGCGGGTTTATTGTTCACTAGCTCAAGTGAGCCATAAAGAAATTACCATAAAAAATTCTAAAGGAATCAAAGATAGGTTACTGCTTTTTTATGTTGAGTTTTCACCGAATAAGGTGATAAAATTAATTTCAGGTAAAGCCTACGAACGAGTTGGAGATCAAACTTGTGAAATGTCATTAGAGAAAATTAGACAAATGGAATATGATAAAAAAGAAACTGATTTTGAAAAAGAATTAATATCTAATTTAACCATAAAACAATTGAGCTCAGACTTAATAAAAAACTTTATTAAAAAATGGATTAAAAGAGATGGATTGACGAAAGAACCAACTACAGAAGAGTTAATTCTAACAAAGGGTTTTGGGCAGAGAGAAAAAGGAGATATAAGGATAAATTATGCCGGTGCTTTGTTGTTCCATGAACATCCCCATAATTTTATTGCTGGGGCTAAAATTAGATTTTTTAGATACGAAGGAATAAAGGTTGAGACAGGCACACGCTCTAATATGATTAAAGATCGATTTTTTGAAGGTCCAATCAATCAACAAATTGACCAATTAGCTGAAATGATAAAGACTCAGATAAGGGAATTTAGTTTTTTAGGAGAGGATGGTAAATTTAAAACAGTTTTAGAGTATCCAGAATTTGCTTGGTATGAAGCAACAGTAAATGCCATAGCACATCGGGCTTATAACTTAAAGCCTCAGAATATTTTTGTTAGAATGTTTGATGATCGTATAGAGATTCAAAGCCCTGGAAGTTTACCGGGCATAGTCACAATAGAGAATATCTATGAAGAAAGTTTTCCAAGAAATCCAACAGTCATGCAAGGGCTATTATATTTAGACTATGTTAAGTTTGCCAGTGAAGGTATAGATAGAATAAGGGATGAAATGATCGCCTTAAATTTACCCACGCCAGAATTTCAAAACGATAAACAGGCGTTTCAATTTAGGGTTATTTTGAAAAATAATGTCAAAACAAGAGCCATTAAGAGTGACCTTGAGGATTTAGGCAAAATAAATCAAAGGATTTTTGAAGGACTAAAAGAAAACGAAACAAAAATAATCTATTATTTGGCCCGTAATCAAAAAGGACAGATTTCTGACTTTCAAAAAGAATTAAATCTTTCTAGGACATCAACCATTGATTATGTTAGATTATTAGAAAGAAAAAGATTGCTTCAGAGAATAGGAGAATTAGGACCAAACGTTCATTACATTTTGACAGATCTGGTATTTATTAAAACAAAAAGCGAACAAAAAGCAGAAGATTTAGGGCAAAAAAAATTGATTTAACTTTTTCCGTACATCTACCGTACATCTTTAGTACATCTAGAATACATTAAAATAGTCGAATATACTATAAAACACCATATTTTACTATGAAAATTGGAATTATTACAAAACCAAATGAAAAAGGGCAAATAGTTGTCCCTAAAAAACTTAGAGATTTTTTGGGTATAGATAAAGACACTTATCTCAATTTAGTTTTAAGAGACGAAGGTATTTATCTTTGTCCCATCAGTGACGTTTTAGTTAGGGATAAGGATAGAGACGAGGACGAAAAGGGGGCTCATATCAAAAAATAATAGAAAAAACAAAAGGAAAATAGGCAAAATTATAAAAAGCAAAAAACAATCCTTAGGGATTGTTTTTTTGCTTGCCTGTGGAACTGGACAGTACAGGAAGTTAGAACTAATTTTAAAAGTAATTCCAACCATTTCTATATCCCAAAATTAAGTTTAGAATCAATATAATTTTGATTTATTTGTTATGTGGAAAATGAACTATTGTAGTTTCCTTGTAAAATAGCCATTTTTTTGTTATTTACCTTTGCCTATGGTAAATAAACCTTTTTCGTCAGCAGTAGGTAGTCGATAACGAACATTCCGTTTAGCTCCAGTTCTTGGCACAATTTTTGTTAATGCTCCTCGTTTGACCCAACGATTAAATAATTTTGATACCTTTACTGGATTTTCAGTTCCCAAAAGCCCACCGTTAATACTTCACGGCCGTGAAGTATTAACATAGTAAAAAAAATAAGTTATAATAAATAATGCCAATGGAATATAAAAAAAACTCAATAGGGGATAAGATCTTATGCTATTTAGGAGAAACAACAGTAGGACTTTGTAAAATTGGGGTTAATGTTGTCTTTGATACCCATTCTTTTTTAGATGGCACTTACGGAGACACTAGACCTTCAAAAGATTTTTATGCAACAGTGAACCAAATGAAACGAACGAATTATTTAAAAGAAAGACATGGAAAATTATATATTACAAAAAAAGGAAGAGAGAAAATTATCAAAAAGCATTTGAAGAATCAGCATAAAAAAGAAAACAAGAAATGGGATGGTAAGTGGCGGAGTATTATTTTTGACATACCAGAAGTCAGCAGAAAAGATAGGGACTTTTTAAGAAGAGAATTAAAATCTATCGGTTTAATAGAAGTTCAGCAAAGTGTTTGGGTATCTCCTTATCAGATTGAAAAAGAATTGAATACACTATTAAAACTTTGGAAAACAGATTTCCAAGGGGATATTCGGTTTCTTTTAATAGAAAAAATGAATGATCGCGATTTAAAAGAAAAATTTAACATAAAATAACCCAGTTAATACTTCACGGCCGTGAAGTATTAACTATTATAGATAATAGGCAACTTTGATTTTTCATTCTATCTCATCAAAATCAAAGAAAAAACAGCTGTTTTAAAGCTGTTTTTTCTTGTTGGAGCGGGTGACGGGAGTCGAACCCGTGTTAAAACTTTGGAAAAGTTTTGTAATAACCACTATACCACACCCGCGTATTGATTATTAATCAATCATTGTTAATTAATAATCAATAAATACTTGTCGGGGCATTGGGATTCGAACCCAAAATAAATCTTCCCAAAAGACTCGTGTTACCGTTGACACCATGCCCCGTGATTACAGTATTACTTTACCCTATTTTTCATCAAAAATCAAGATTAGTGGCTTAGGGTTGGGCTTTGAGTTGGTTTAGGTTGGGGACGTGGATAGAGATGTTTTGTTGTAAATGTGTTTTTGTGGTAAAATGATATATATGGATAATGTGACAAAAGCGGTTCATAAAGAATCACTTACTAGCAAATTTAATTTAGCTTCGTCTTGTAAAAAGCTTGGCGTACCGTTTTGGCGATGCCCACAGTTTTTGTTTTTAGTAATGGGTGTTTTGATTATTATTACTATTATTGCTGCCTATTTCATAGCCACCTCAAGAATTGGAGATCCATTTTTGGTTAGTATGTTAGTTCTTTTACTAGGTGCATTTTTACTAATCATTAACTTTATTATCACCAGTAGTTTTGAAAGGGTAGCTGAGGCCTCTAAAATGAAAACAGAGTTTATTGATATTGTTTCTCATCAATTAAGAGCGCCAATTACTAATTTAAGATTTTCTTTAGATTTTCTGTTATCTGATAAGAATAATAAGTTATCAGCAGAGCAATTGGAGTATGTTACTATCCTGCAAGAAAACACTGAAAGAATGAATGGTTTAGTGGATAACCTTTTAACAGTATCACGGATGGAAAGTGGACGTTTCCCGATGAAGAAAAAGAATATTTCAGTAGCCAAGATTACTCAAAAGCTTGTAAGAAAGTTTAAACCATTTATTGAAGCCTCTAATGTAGATGTTTCTTTGCATATACCTCAAGCTACATCAGATGTTTTTGCAGACCCATTATGGCTTGAGCAGGTAGTGGAGAACTTATTAGACAATGCCATTCGCTATACTAAGGGAGGCGGTATGATTGTTATTAAGATAAAAGAAGAGAAAGACAAGATTTATTTTAAAATTGAAGATAATGGAGTAGGTATACCTAAAGAAGAACAAAAGCATATTTTTGTAAAGTTTTTTAGATCTGCTAATGCTCTTAAAAAACAAACCAAAGGATCTGGATTAGGTTTGCATATTAGTAAAAAGATTATTGAACTTTCAGAAGGAAAGATTTGGTTTAAATCAAAAGAAGGACACGGAACTGCTTTTCACTTTATACTACCAATTGTTAAGCAAAGGTCATAAGGAGGACACATAATTAATAATAATTCATAAGTATGCCTAAAAAAATAGTGTTTATTGAGGATGAGCCAGCCCTTCAAAAAAGCTTGGGCAGTTTCTTAAGGCAAGAGGGGTACGATGTAGATAGTGCCCTAGATGGCGAAACTGGGTTAAAATTAGCTAAAACCCAAAATCCAGACTTGATTTTACTTGATATTATTCTGCCTAAAATGGATGGTTTTGAGGTTTTAGAAGCATTAAAATCAGATGAAAAAACAAAAAATATTCCAGTAATTGTTTTAACAAACCTAGAAAGAATGAAAGATGTGGAACAAGCACTAGTTACTGGAGCAACTAGCTATTTAATTAAAACTGATTACGATTTAAGAGAATTAGTACAAAAGGTTAAGCAAGCTATAAAACAAAAGTAAACTTTAATAATGCGTGTAGAACCGCAACGTTTAAAAGCTTTTATCCTAGACGCTGGTTTGATTCCAGAGAAGCAGTTTGATGCTATTATAAAGGAATCAAAAAAACAAGGTAAAAAACTTGATGATCTTTTGATTGAAAAAAAGTTAATAGATGAAGGAGATCTTTTAAGATTACAAGCATATATTTTAGGAGTGCCTTTTGTTAATTTAGAAAAAGAAAAAGTAGAACCAGAAATCTTGAGAATTATTCCAGAACCAATTGCCAGGAGCCATAATGTAGTAGCTTTTAGAAGAGCCGGGCGATCCTTAGAAGTGGCTATGCTTGATCCAGATGATTTGAAAACCATTGAGTTTATTAAGAAAAAAGCTAATTTAAAGATTCTACCTCGTTTAACTACCCCTAAGGGTATTAAGAATTTGCTTGGTCAGTATCATGAGAGCTTACAAGCAGAATTTGGCGAGATTATCAAGAAAGACGCTAAAGATATTGGTGAAATTAAAAAAGTAGATGAAGAAGGACCACACGAAGATAAAAAAGAACTGGAAAAGCATGCCCAAGAATTGCCAGTTATTAGGATTGTAGATACTCTGCTAAGGCATGCTATTTTGCAACGAGCTTCTGATATTCATATTGAACCATCTGAAAAAGAGGTGATTGTTCGCTATCGTATTGATGGGGTATTAAGAGATGCTATGACCTTACCAGTAATTACCAAGTCTGGTATTGTGGCTAGAATAAAAGTTTTAAGTAATTTAAAACTAGACGAACATCGCCTACCTCAAGATGGCAGGTTTAAAATAGAAACAGATGATTATAGGTATTCTATTAGAGTATCTATTTTACCCGTGTTTGCTGGAGAAAAAGTAGTAATGAGGCTTTTATCAGAAACAGCCAAGGGTTTTAGTTTGGAAGCATTAGGTTTAGCAGGAGAGTCTTTAGAAAGAATAGAACATGCTTTGAAAAAACCAGTTGGTATGATTTTAGTGACTGGGCCAACTGGTAGTGGTAAAACTACTACTCTGTACTCTATGATGGAGATTTTAAATTCTCCTACTATTAACATTTCTACTGTAGAAGATCCGATTGAATACCGTATGCCTAGAATTAGCCAAACTCAAGTAAATGGTAAGATTGGTTTAACTTTTGCTTCTGGGCTTAGATCTCTACTAAGGCAGGACCCAGATGTGATTATGGTTGGTGAGATTAGAGATAACGAAACTGCTTCCTTAGCTATTAATGCCGCACTCACTGGCCACCTTGTTCTTTCTACTTTACATACTAATTCAGCAGCTGGTGCCCTACCTCGTTTGATTGAAATGGAGGCAGAAGCGTTTTTACTTGCCAGTACTCTTAATGTTATCCTAGCCCAACGTTTAGTTAGAAAACTGTCAGATTACAAAGAAAAGTATAAATTAGAGAAAAAAGCATTAAAAAACTTATCTAAATATGTTGATTTAAAAAGAGTTGAGACTGTTTTAAAAGAAGAGAAGATTTTAAAAATAGGGCAAAGCATTGAAGACGCTGTTTTCTATAGACCAAAAGCTACTAAAGATGCCTCAGAAGGGTACAAAGGTAGAGTTGGTATTTATGAGGTTTTATCAGTTTCAGAAACTATTAAAGATTTAATTCAAAAACAAGCTAACTCTGACGAAATCCAAAGGCAAGCCGAGACAGAAGGTATGCGCCTAATGATAGAAGACGGTTTTGTTAAAGCAGCCCAAGGTCTTACCTCTATTGAAGAGGTCCTAAGAGTTATTATTGAATAATGCAATACTTTTATCAAGCAAAAAATGTTAAGGGGGAGAAGGAGAGCGGTTCAATGAATGCACGTGATGAGAAAGAGTTGAGCAACCTTCTGCGTAAGCAAGGGTATTTTTTAGTTTCAGCTAGCCTATCTCCGGATGGAAATAAAAAAGGATTAAAGGCAGTTTTAGATAAAATTAATATCTTACAGAGCTTAATTTTTAGCGTTACTT
>CAYOFM010000011.1:0-11953 GCA_964403365.1 uncultured Candidatus Saccharibacteria bacterium
AGCCAGGCCCACGCTCATGCTGGCCATTTAAAGCATACCAGAAAAAGAAATAATCCTTGTCAGCCACGTTAGCAAATTGTATTCGAACACAAACTAAAAACCGTTTAGGTCAGACCTAAACGGTTTTTGGTTTTAGTGTGTCGGGCTGCTGAGAATTGAACTCAGGCTATAAAGCCCCCAGCTTTATGTACTACCACTATACTACAGCCCGTAAGAATCGGGCAGTATTTTTATTGTTTCTTTTTACCTAGGGTTTTGATACACTTAGCGCAGGCTTTTAGGCGCTCACCACGGTGTTCTTTAAAGTTTTTATGGGTAACATCTTCAGACACCTTAAGCCATTGAAGGTTTGGGTATTTCCTAATTTTTTCAGTTGGGTTATATTTCCCTCTTAGTTTTTTTCTACGGCCGAACATTAAAGAGCCCTTACCGCAAATTGCGCATTGTTTTGACATATGTTAATATGATAGTATAAATTGATAAAAAAATCAACTATTCTATTATATGTTAGGAGTTTTCGGAATAATTATATTTATATTCTCAGTAGTTATCCACGAGGTGGCTCATGGGGCTATGGCTGAGAGAATGGGGGACCCAACTGCTAGATTAGCTGGCAGGATTACTTTAAATCCAATTAGGCATTTAGATCCGATTGGTTCTGTTATGTTACCTATTCTCTTAGTAATAACTAACAGCCCATTTATAATTGGTTGGGCTAAACCAGTGCCGGTTAACCCTTTAAACTTTATTGATAAGAAGTACGGCGAAGCAAAAGTTTCTTTAGCCGGACCATTAGCTAATATAACTGTAGCAATTGTGTTTGGATTATTATTAAGATTTATTCCTTTAGCCTCAACTAGTTTTACTCAAAATATTGCTAGTATCTTTGGCTATATTGTTTGGATTAATTTATTATTAGCTGTATTTAATTTAATCCCTATCCCACCACTAGATGGTAGTCATATTTTGTTTACTTTCCTGCCACGGTCAGCAGATAATATTAAGATATTCTTGTCTCGTTACGGCTTTTTTCTATTAATCTTTTTTATTTTCTTTTTATTCCCGTTTATCGTTCCAGTGATCGTTTTTTTCTTCAAAGCTATCATTGGTCCAAAAGCTATTCTAATATTATCGCTTTTTATGTAGTTGACATTAAACTTTAAATTTGCTAGATTGGGATTGCATTAAGTGCTTTTTTTATTTATAATAAACAAAGACGAAACGAGTCACATATTTTTTGTATGCCAACAATTCATCAGTTAGTAAAATCAAAAAGGAAAGCACCGAAAAAGAAAGTTAAAATGGTTGCCCTAACCTATGGTTTTAACACGTTAAAAAATAGGCCAGTAGCATATAACTCTCCGTTTAAGAGAGGGATTTGTACTAAGGTTTTTACTGTTACTCCTAAAAAACCTAACTCAGCTTTGCGTAAAGTGGCCCGTGTTAAATTATCTAATGGTAAAGAGGTGAGTGCATATATTCCAGGAGAAGGGCATAACTTACAAGAGCATTCAATTGTTTTAATTAGAGGTGGCAGGGTGAAAGATTTACCAGGTGTACGATATCATATTGTGCGTGGTCACTTGGATACTGAGGGCGTCAAAGGTAGGAAAACAAGCCGTTCTAAGTATGGCACTAAAAGAGATAAAGGAGGTAAAGCAGAATAAATATGGCAAATAAATTTAAAAAAAGAGAAATAGCCCCGGATTATAAATATGATAGTATTGTAGTATCTAAATTTATTAATCAAGTTATGCAACAGGGCAAGAAAACAGCTGCTCAAAAAATTGTTTATGGGGCTTTTGATATAATTAAAGAGAAAACTAAGCAAGAACCATTGGACGTTTTTGAAAAAGCAATTAATACAGTTGGCCCGAGAGTGGAAGTAAAGCCACGAAGAGTAGGCGGTGCTACTTATCAAGTACCAATTGAAGTAAGAGATAAAAGAAAAGTAGCTTTAGCTTTCCGGTGGATTATTGGTGCTTCTAAGGCAAAAAAAGGCAGATCAATGGATAAAAGATTAGCTGAAGAATTAATGGCTGCCGCTCAAAATGAAGGAGAGGCTATCAAGAAGAAAATGAATATTGAAAAAATGGCAGGCGCTAATAAAGCATTTGCTCATTTAGCCAAACGCAGAAAAAAGTAAATATATGCCAAGAGAACACTCAATTGAAAAAACTAGAGATATTGGGATTATTGCCCATATTGATGCTGGAAAAACAACAGTTTCCGAGCGTATTTTGTTTTATACAGGCATTAGCCATAAGATTGGTGAGGTTCACGAAGGAGCTGCAGTAATGGATTGGATGGAACAAGAAAGAGAGCGAGGGATTACTATTACTTCTGCCGCTACTACTTGTTTATGGAAACCAAAAGGAGAAAAAGAAAATTATTGGATTAATATTATTGATACTCCGGGGCATATTGACTTTACCGCTGAGGTACAACGTTCCCTGCGCGTACTAGACGGCGCTGTGGTGGTGTTTGATGGCGTGGCAGGAGTAGAAGCTCAATCAGAAACAGTTTGGCATCAAGCAGATGAATATGGCGTACCAAGGATTTGTATGATTAATAAAATGGATAGAACTGGAGCTAATTTTGAAAAAAGTGTGCAAAGCATTTATGATAAGTTAACTAAAAATGCTGTGCCTGTGCAATTACCAATTGGGGCAGAAGAAAACTTTGAAGGAGTAATTGATTTAATCAGCCAAAAAGCTTTATACTTTGATGGTAAAATGGGAGAAGATGTTATAGAAAAAGAAATTCCAGAAGAGATGAAAGATGAGGTAGCTAAAGCTAGAGCAACAATGATTGAAAAAATAGCTGCTGAAGATCATGATTTACTAGAAAAGTTTTTAGATGCTAAAGAAATAAGTGAGAGGGAGTTAAAGGCCACTTTAAGAAAAGCTGTTTTAGCTTCTACCTTAGTACCTATTTTTTGTGGTAGTGCTCTTAAGAATAAAGGGACTCAACCAATTTTAGATGCTGTTTGCTGGTATTTACCTGCTCCTTCTGATTTGCCACCTGTGAAAGGTATTAATCCTAAAACTGATGAAGAAACAGAAAGAAAAGTTGAAGATAGCGAACCGTTTTCTGCTTTAGTTTTTAAAATTGCCACTGATCCATTTGTGGGAGCTTTAGCATATTTTAGAGTTTATTCTGGTAGTTTAAAGAAAGGCTCTTATGCATATAATTCAATAACTGGTGAGAAAGAAAGAATTGGTCGTATTTTAAGAATGCACTCTAACGATAGAAAAGAAATAGAAGAAGTGTTTACTGGTGATATTGCCGCTACTGTTGGTTTACAGAAAACTATTACTGGGCATACTTTATGTGATGAAGATAAGCCAATTATTTTAGAAAAATTAGAATTCCCAGAACCAGTTATTTCTATTCGTATTGAGCCAAAAACTAAATCAGACCAAGAAAAGTTGGGTATGGCTCTTAGAAAATTGTCTGAAGAAGACCCTACTTTTAGAGTTAAAGAAGACCAAGAAACTGGTGAAACAATTATGTCTGGTATGGGTGAGCTTCACTTAGATATTCTAGTTGAAAGAATGAAAAGAGAATTTAAAGTAGAAGCTAATGTAGGTAAACCACAAGTAGCTTACAAAGAAACTATTACTGGTGAGGCAGAAGCAGAGGGTAAGTATGTCAAGCAATCTGGTGGCCGTGGACAGTATGGTCATGTTTACTTACGAGTAAAACCAAAAGATAGGGGAGAAGAGTTTGAATTTAAAAATGAAATTAAGGGAGGAGTTATTCCACAAGAGTTTATTAATCCAGTAGAAAAAGGTGTTAAAGAAGCTATGGATAAAGGCGTAGTAGCTGGTTATCCAATGGTAGATATGGAAGTAACACTATATGATGGTTCTTTTCATGATGTTGATTCTTCTGAAATAGCCTTTAAGATTGCTGGTTCTATGGCTTTACAATCGGCAGCTAAAAGAGCTAAGCCAATTTTATTAGAGCCGATTATGAAACTAGATATTAGAATTCCTGAAGAGTTTTTTGGTGATGTTATAGGTGATATGAATAGAAGAAGAGGGATAATCCAAGAAACAGAAGATAATAATAATCAAAAGATTATTAGAGGTAATGTGCCACTTTCTGAAATGTTTGGCTATGCCACAACCTTAAGAAGTTTAACTCAAGGTAGAGGTAACTTTACTATGGAGTTTGATAAGTACGAAAAAACCCCCGACAGCATCGCCCTTGAAGTCGCCGAAGGTAAGAGGAATTAATAAAAGTCAAGTGGAAGGTAGAGCAATTGACTTTAACCCATAAATTTTGTAAATTAGATAGTGAACCTAGTTAAGCTAAGTTCATAAAAAATAAAAATAATATATATGCATTTTAATCATTTAGAACAATTTAAACCAAGACCAGGGGAGAGGTATATTATAGTAGAAGCAGGGGAGCCAAAGGCAGTAGTTATTAACTATGAAGATTATCAAATGATCATGGGTGATGATGAGTATGATGGGATGGTACCTATGGAAGCATCAATGCCTAGTCCGTTAGAAGGTTCAGAAACAAAAGAAGATCATGAGTTTCCATTTGATATGCCAGACTTTTTAGAGGAAACAGAGCCGATGAAGAATATGGCAGATGATATGGAAGAAGAATTAGAACCAGTAGATGTAGGGCCACAAGAAGCAGAGATTAATGAGCCAGTGATAGAACCGGAACAACACGAGGAAGAAAAAAGAGAAAAAGTAGAAGATTTGAAAAACGAGTTAAAAAGAGAGCTAACTCTTGACGATTTACCGTTCTAAGGTTGACTTTATTTTTAATATCTATATAATAAGAGTAATTAACTGGAAGGAGTTGAACTCCTTCCATAATAATAAAAAATAATAACAAAATTATGGCAGAAAAAGAAAAGTTCGAAAGAACAAAACCTCATTTAAACATTGGTACTATTGGTCATGTTGACCACGGTAAAACTACTCTTACCGCAGCTATTTTAAAATACGCTAAATTAAAAGGTTATAAAGCATCTGAGAAATCTATTGATGAGATTGATAGCGCACCTGAGGAAAAAGAAAGAGGCGTTACTATTAACATTTGCCATACTGAGTACGAAACAGAAAAAAGACATTATGCCTTAATTGACTGCCCAGGTCATGCCGACTATATTAAAAACATGATTACTGGGGCAGCTCAAATGGATGGCGGTATTTTAGTTGTATCTGCTACTGATGGTGCTATGCCTCAGACAAAAGAGCATATTTTACTTGCTAAACAAGTAGGGTTACCATCTTTGGTTATCTTTATGAACAAAACAGACCAAGTTGATGACCCAGAAATGCTTGATTTAGTAGAATCTGAACTTAGAGAATTACTTAATAAGTATGAATTTCCAGGTGATACTACTCCAATTCTAAAAGGTAGTGCCCTTAAAGCCTTAGAAGAAGACTCTGCAGATGGCGAAGCAATGAAACCAATCGCTGAATTAGTAGAACAAGTAGATGCCTTTATTCCAGAACCAGAAAGAGCAAACGACGAACCATTTTTAATGGCTATTGAAGATGTATTTACTATTGAAGGTAGAGGTACAGTGGCTACTGGCAGGATTGAAAGAGGTATTGTCAAACCAGGAGAAGAAGTAGAAATTGTTGGTATTAGAGATACACAAAAGACTACAGCTACTTCTGTTGAAATGTTTAACAAAATATTAGATCAAGGACAAGCTGGTGACAATGTAGGTATTCTATTGAGAGGCCTAAAGAAAGAGGATATTGAAAGAGGGCAAGTAATGGCTAAACCAGGTAGCGTTACTCCTCATACTGAATTTGACGCTGAAGTTTATGCTTTAGGCAAAGATGAAGGTGGTAGACACACTCCATTTTTTGCTGGGTATAAGCCACAGTTCTTTATTAGAACTTCTGATATTACTGGTGATGTAACTTTGCCAGAAGGTGTAGAAATGGTAATGCCTGGAGATACTGCTAATGTAACTGTAAAACTGATTGGTCCTATAGCCCTAGAAGAAAAGCAAAGGTTTGCTATTCGTGAAGGTGGTAGAACAGTAGGGGCTGGTGTAGTAACTAAAATCATTAAATAATTTTTAACTTTTAACCCATCTTTAACATTTTATGAGCCCAGTAACAGAAAAGAAAGTAGAAAAAGAAGCACCGGCAAGGCCACAGCTTAAAATTAAGCTTCGCTCTTATGATAGTAAAGTAATTGATGCTTCTTGTAACCAAATTGCAGAAATTGCCATGAGGGCTAGTGTTGAGATTGTTGGTCCAGTGCCCTTACCTACTGAGGTAAAAAAATACACTGTTAACCGTAGCACCTTTGTTCATAAAGATGCTAGGGAACAGTTTGAGATGAGGATTCATAAAAGATTAATTGAAGTAACCACTCCCAATCAAAGATTTATTGATAACTTACGCGACTTAACACTCCCAACTGGAGTAGAAATAGAAGTAAAAGCTACGTAAGCACTAGAACTAATTAAAAAGAGCCGAGGGTATTGTGCCTTCGGCTCTTTGGGTTGTATCTTACATAGTCACTCTCCTTTCTAAAACCAGCCTATACCAAAACTATAATTTTGTCAACAAAAATTTGACTTTTGCTGAAAAATGAATAGAATAGGGTTATATAAATAAGTTTTTAATTATGCCATTCATCCTTGCTAAAAAAATTGAGATGAGCCAGGTTTTTAAAGAAGACGGTACAGTCGTACCAGTGACTTTGCTTGAAGCAGGTCCATGTTTTGTTACCCAGATTAAGAATAAAGAAAAAGATGGTACTGATGGTGTACAGATTGGCTTTATGAAAAAGAAAGATAATAAGATTAGAAAATCAGAAAAAGGCAAAGGGTATAAACACATCTGTGAATTCAAATCTAAAAGTACGGGGTCGGACCCCGCTACATTGAAAAAAGGAGATGAAATAAGTGTTTCAATATTTAAAGTAGGTGATAGAGTAACCATAGCCAGCACCTCTAAAGGTAAGGGATTTCAAGGTGCAGTTAAGAAATGGGGTTTTCATGGCAGACCTGCTAGTCACGGCGTAAAGCATGAAGAAAGAACTCTTGGTTCTATTGGAGCAACTGGTCCAGCTAAGGTATTTAAAGGTAAAAAAATGCCTGGGCGTATGGGCTCAGACCGAAAAACTATCAAAAAAGTAGAAGTTATTAAAATAGACGAAAAGAATAATCTGATAGCCATTAAAGGCGCAGTCCCAGGTCGCAGAGGCACACTTGTTGAAATTTCAAACTAGTTAAGCTAAATAAAAAAGTACGGGGTCGGACCCCGTACTTTTTTATCTAAGAGGGGAAGCGGGTGTTGACTTTTGGTTTGAAATAAGTACAATAGAGTAACCAATTAGTTAAATCTATATAATAACTTAATTGGAATATTAGAGAAATATTTTGGAGCAATAGCGACAAGATTATGGCTCTCTAACGAGCTATTTTTTTAAAGTTGCTCGCAATTTTATGAAAATAAAAGTTTACAACAAGCTAGGAAAAGAAGATGGAGATTCTTTATTGCCGAAGGAGGTTTTTGGTATTGAGGTGAATGATGATTTAGTACACCAAGTGATAGTTAGCCAGATGTCTAATCAAAGACAGGGTAATGCTCATACTAAACAAAGGGGAGAAGTACGAGGTGGCGGTAGAAAACCATGGAGGCAAAAAGGTACAGGCCGAGCTAGAGCTGGTTCTAACCGTTCTCCTATTTGGCGAGGTGGCGGTATTACTTTTGGTCCAAGAAACGAGAGAAATTACAAGAAAACTATTCCAACTAAAATGAGAAGAAAAGCAATGTTTATGGTTCTTTCTGCTAAGTACAAAACTGAGCTTTTGCTATTGATTGATACCTTAAAATTTGATAAGATTAGCACTAAGGAAATGAGTGGGATTGTAGGCAAGCTGCCTGCCAAAGCCGGCAGTATTTTAATTGTTTTACCGAAAATAGATAAAAGCTTGATTCTATCAACCAGAAATATTCCAAGAGTAGAAACTATCCAGGCTAAAGATCTAAGCGCCTTGACTTTAATGAGTTTTAAATACGTAATAATGTCTAAGGAAAGTGTGAAAGTAATTGAAGAAACATTTGTGAAATAAATTTATGGCTTTTGATATTTTTAAAAAAAGTAAAAAAAAGGAAAGAATAGAGAGTAGGGGAGCGGGTCAGGAAAAAAAACTGGGACAAAAACAGGAAACGGTTAAAGTACAAGAAAAACCAAAGAAAGATACTATTCAAGCTAAAAAAGTTCCAGTGGCAAAGCCAAAAGTAAAAGGTGATGTTAAGGTAGCGCCTAGTATATTAATTGGTCCACATATTACAGAAAAAGCTAGTAAACTGGAAGATCAGAATGACTATATTTTTAAAGTACAAAATAATGCTACCAAACCAGAAATTAAAAAAGCAGTTAAAGAGGTGTATAAGGTGGATGCTTTGAAGGTAAGAATTATAAATGTAGCTAAGAAAAGTAAAAGATTAGGTAGGACAAAAGGTTTTAAAAAAGGTTTTAAAAAAGCAATTGTTAGAATTAAGAAAGGACAAAGCATTGAATTAATGCCACGGTAAAGAACTTACACTTAGAAATTTATGAAGAGTGGATATACAAAAAAACAACCAGAAAAGGCATTATTAAGACCAATACGAAAAACAGGTGGGCGTAACAGCGCAGGTAGGATTACGGTACGCCATAGAGGTGGGGGAGTGAAACGATATTATAGAGTGATTGAGTTCGGACAGGAAAAGTTAGGACAAAAGGCTAAAGTAACAGCTATTGAATATGATCCTAATAGGACATGTGATATTGCTTTATTAGAATATGCTGATGGTATTAAGAAATATATTTTAGCCCCTAATGGTTTAAAACAAGACGATGAAGTAATAATGGATGAAAAAGTACCTAGTCAAGCAGGCAATAGAATGAGATTAAAAAACATTGCAGTAGGTACTATGGTTTATAACATTGAGTTAAGCCCTAATAGGGGTGGTAAGCTGGCTAGAAGTGCTGGAACATCTGCACAGGTGATGGCTCATGAAGGTAAACACACTAATTTAAAAATGCCTTCAACAGAAACTAGAAAAGTATTAAGCGAATGTTTTGCTTCTATTGGTTCACTTAGCAATCCAGAACACAGATTTGAAAGAATGGGTAAAGCTGGTACTAAAAGAAGAAAAGGATTCAGACCTACTGTTAAGGGTTCTGCTATGAACCCAGTAGATCATCCACATGGTGGTGGTGAGGGTAGAGCAGGTATTGGTATGCCATATCCTAAAACACCAACTGGCAAGCATGCTTTGGGTGTTAAAACTAGAAATAAAAAGAAATATAGCAGTAGATTAATTATTGAGAGACGTAAAAAGAAGAAAAAACGGTAGCTAGTGTCCGCTCGGTGATTCCCTTGTATCGGACGCGGTCGTCTGCCCCAGCGGGTAGCCGCCGCTCCGCTCTCGGCGACCAACTTTTCGCATTAGCGAAAAGACCATGCTTGGTCGCCTGCGAGAGGCCGATACAAGGGAACCCCCTCGCGTACACTTACCACTCTAAAAATATTATGTCAAGATCACTAAAAAAAGGTCCTTTTGTTGACGAAAGGGTAATAAAGAAAATCTCTAATATTAGAAAAGGAGATAGAAAAATTATTAAGACATGGAGCAGAGCCTGCACGATTACACCAGAAATGGTTGGCTTTAACTTTGGGGTGCATAATGGTAAGGAACATATTCCAGTTTTTATTACTGAAGATATGGTAGGACATAAATTAGGAGAGTTTTCACCAACCACTAAGTTTGGTAGGCATGGTGGTAAAATGCAGAAAGAACAAGAAGCAGCTAAAAAAGAAAGAGAAGCAACTACTAGTGCTAGTTAACAAAATTTATGGAAATTACAGCTAAACTAAGTTATTTAAGGATAGCACCACGAAAAGTAAGATTAGTGGCCGATATGATTAGAAATAAAAAGGCAATAGAGGCCAGTAATTCTTTAGCATTTAGTTTGAAATCAGGAGCTGAGCCAATGAAAAAGTTGCTTGATGGCGCTATGAGTAATGCTAAGAATAATCATAAGATAGAAGATGAAAATAGCTTATTTATTAGTAAGATTACGGTAGATGAAGGACCAATGCTTAAAAGGTGGCGAGCCAGAGCACGTGGTAGGGCTATGCAGATTCAAAAGAAAACTAGCCATATTAAAATAATTTTAACAGCCAAAGAAGTTAAGAAAGAAGTTAAAAAAGAGGTAAAGTCAAAAAAAGCTAAACCTGTCATAAAAAAGAAGGTAGTACAAAAATAATTTTCACACACCAAGTGGCAGTCCTCTGCCGAGGGCGGAGCCCGAGGACGAGGTCTGACCTTGGGCTGAGGGTAAGAATTGCCTTTCAGGTGTGAGTGTAGATATATGAGTCATAAAGTGCATCCAAAAATTTTAAAGATTAGAGAAACAAAGGATTGGTTATCCCGTGGCTTTTATGTTAAGAAGTTTCCTAGCTTTTTAGAAGAAGACTTTAGAATGAGAGAGTTTTTAAATAAAAAATTGAAACAAGCTTCTGTGCAAGACATTGAAATAGAAAGAAGCCCAAGTAGTATTAAAGTAATTATTAGAACATCAAGACCAGCTTTAGTTATTGGCCGAGGCGGTAAAGAAGTAGAGGAATTAAAAAAGAAGTTGGACAAGATTGTTGGTAAGGTTAGAAAAGAGCCATTAGCTAATAACACAATTAAGATAGAGATTTTAGAAATTAAAAACTCTTGGACCTCTGCTGGTTTAGTAAGCCAGTGGATAGCTGGGCAGATTGAAAAAGGAGTGCCATTTAGAAGAGTATTAAAAATGTCTCTAGCTAAGACAAAAGATAATAAAGAAGTAAAAGGGGTAAGAGTACAAGTATCTGGCAGGTTAAATGGGGTAGAGATTTCTAGAACAGAGTGGCTTAAAGAAGGCAACTTGCCAAGACAAACTATTAGAGCGATTATGGATTATGGGTTTTATGAAGCCAATTGTAAGTATGGAGTAATTGGCGTAAAAGTTTGGATTTATAAAGGAAATAGATTTGATTAAATAGATTTATGGCATTACAACCCAAAAAGATGAAACACCGGAAGATGATGAAAGGGAGAAGTAAAGGAGTGTCGCAAAAAGGAAGCCAGATTGCTTTTGGTAGTTTTGGTATGAAAGCCATGGGCACTAGTTGGATTTCTGCTAATCAGATTGAGGCAGCTAGGCGTGCTATTACCAGAGGTATGAAAAGAAAGGGTAGGTTATGGATTAGAATTTTTCCGGCTAAACCAATTACCGCTAAAGGTGCAGAGGTGCCAATGGGTGGGGGCAAAGGCAGTGTTGATCATTATGTTTGTCCAGTTACTCCGGGTAGAATTATATTTGAATTAGATGGCGTAGAAGAAGAAATTGCTAAAGAATGTTTTAGAAAAGCAGGCGATAAGTTACCGATTAAAGTAAGATTTGTTAAGAAGTAATATGAAACATCAAGAAAAAATTAGAGAATTTAATAGAGTGCCTAAAGCAGAGCTTGAAGTAATGCTTAAGGAAAAAAAACAAGATTTGATGCAGTTTAAATTTGACTTACAAGCAGGAAAAGTAAAGAATGTAAGAGAGATTAGAGAAACCAGAAGAGATATAGCTAGACTTAAGACAATAATTAATAATAAACCTGTACAAGAGGTTAAAAAAGAAAATGCCTAAAAGACAATTTGAAGGTACAATTGTTTCGGATAAAATGACAGATACTGTGGTAGTTAAAGTAACAAAAGCTGCTCAGCATCCTAAATACAGGAAAAGATTTAATGTTTATAAAAAATACAAGGCCCACACTAAAGATGGAGAGCTTAAGCTAGATGATAAAGTGGTGATAGAAGAATGTAGGCCAATTAGTAAAGATAAAAAATGGCGAGTAATTAAGAAATTAGACACACCAAGTGGCAGTCCTCTGCCGAGGGCGGAGCCCGAGGACGAGGACTGACCT
>CAYOFM010000012.1:0-11683 GCA_964403365.1 uncultured Candidatus Saccharibacteria bacterium
CCGTTAAAGAGTATGTTTGCCCTTTGGGTTGTGAAAATGGAGCTTGTGTGCAACCTCAGGCAAAAGGACAGGCAAAAGTAACTTTTAACGTTACTACGGAAACAGGAAAAGCAGTGTATGGTGTTAAAGTGGTGCTTACAGGATATGGAGCTTCTTGTATTACAGATATTAATGGTTTTTGTTCTTTGCGTGCTTATGCGCCTGATAATTACACAGCTTCAGTTCAGGATAGTTTTTATTCTTGCCTTGCTTCTAGTGGTCTTGGTTGCCCTAAAGATTTTCCTGCTTTGCCAGGAGATAATCAGGTTTCTTTAGTTTTAAGAGAAATTCCTTTACAAATGGACTATTGTAAGGATACAGATAACGGAGTTGATTATTATGAGCAAGGGGTTGCTAAAGATAATACTACTAATTCAAGCTCAAAGCTTCATATAAACGTTGATACATGTCAAAGTAATGGACGTGTTTTAGTAGAAGCTTTTTGTAATAGTAACAAACAAGCTAGAACCGAACAATATACTTGCCCTGGCGATTGCGTGGGCGGAGCTTGTTTAGAAGTGCGACCAGAATGTAATTGTACTGAAGAAGATGCTCCGGTGTGTGGTGATGATGATATAACTTATGGTAACGCCTGTAAAGCTAACTGTGCCTACGCTAGTGTTGCTTATCAGGGTAGATGTCTTAATGCGCCCGTTAATACTCCTGAATGTATAGGTTGTTATAGGGTTGCCTATGATGAATACATTACTCGTAGAGAGGAGTGCGATGCTATAAAGGATACTTGTAAAGATGTTTCTGAGGTTGATTATAACAGTTGCCAAGAAGGGTGTGATCCGGGTGATTATGTTTTATGTTTAAATCCTTGTTCTAACGATTACAATGAACGTAATGGTGATTGTGTAGATGTATACCAAGATTGCCGGGGTGGTCACAAGGCGATTAGAGATGCCAGTGAAGACAATTGTAATATAACTGATTGTGTAGGTGGAGTAGAAGCAGTTTGTGGTAATGGCATGGAAGAAGAGGGCGAAGAGTGTGACGATGGTAATTTAGTTAATGGCGATGGTTGTTCATCTGCTTGTCAGAATGAGGTAATTCAACCACCAGCCACTTGTTCAAATAATTGTCAAGCAGATTGGTGGGGAGATGGCACTATGATCCCTTATTACGGTAGCGGGCAAAGTATGCTTAATACAGACAATAGTAGTACTAAACAAATCCGTTATGGTGGACCAAATGCCAGCATACCAAGTGACTTAAGTACTATTTTTGGTTCTTGTGGTAGTCGAGTAGAAGCAATTTGGCATTACGATACAAATAGCTCTTCATGGACCAGATGGGTAAGATCAGGCGAGTCATTTTTGAACAATCTTACTTTAATGCGATCTAATGAATTGTATTCTATCTCTTTATCATCAGGCACTTGTTTATGGGAAACATCTTATTGTAATCAAGCAACTTATTGTGATACTAGTAGTGGTTGTGATAGCTTGTTAACCTGTGGTGACGAACCAGTTAGTTGTACTTGTACAGATGAGATTAATCTGGTTTGTGGAGAAGATGGTCAGAGTTACACTAATCCTTGTCGAGCTGGTTGTGCTGGAATTACAGTAGATTATCAAGGAGAGTGTGTGGATCTATCAGCACCAGCAGAAGCTACAGTTACCCCTGAGGAAGGAGGAAGTGTTGAAGTAGTTATTGACGATAATGTGGTTAAGTTAGAGGTGCCACCAGGAGCAGTGGATGATCGAGTTAAAATATCAATTAATTCGATTCCAGTTACTAATCCAAATGTAAGTGATTCAGTGATCGCTTTAACAACATCGGATACTAGTGTAGTTGGGGACTATGTTTATGATTATACAGCTACCTTAGAATCTACAGGGGAACCGGTTTTAAGCTTTAACCAACTTGTTATTATCACCCTACCTTACACTGATGAACATGTTAGTGGTTTAAACGAGAATGATTTACGCGTGGCCCGTTATGATGAGAATTCAGATAGTTGGCAGTTTTTAGCCACTACTCATTACCCTGAACAAAATGTTATTGTCGCCCAAACAAACCATTTCACTGTGTTTACTATAACAGTAAAATCTGACGGTACAGTAAGCGAAGGAGGCACTGTAGGTGATCTAGGCGTTCGATCAACACCTGATATTGAAATGCCAGCAAATGAAGGGAAATTAAGTGAGGTGTGTTGTGATACAAGTAAAGCGATATATTGGAAAGATTCTAGCGGTAGTTCACCTACTAACCAAGGTTGTGATATATCGGCAGGATCAGATTTGCTTTGTAATACGTCTTGTGGTAACGAGCTTTGCTTAATTGAGGGTGTGGGGACTAATAACGGTGAAAGGAGGGTGGCCGCAGGTCAAGCTAGTGTTTGTGTTGCAAGTAAAGATGTAGGAGTTACCATGCTTTGTCCGTTTGGTCCTAGTAGTATAGAAGAGGTTGTTGATAGTATCTCTAAGTGGGTGTTCTATTTAGCAATAATCATTGCTCCATTAATGATTGTTATTGGTGCCTTAATGTTTGTTACCTCAGCTGGTGATCCAACTAAGGCTAGAAAAGGCAGAGCTATTATTGTTTGGGCAGTTATTGGCTTAGCTTTAGTATCCTTTAGTAAAGTTATTTACGGTATTATTAGAGATGTCATTGGTATACAATAATTATGTTTCATCCGAATAAAATTGTTAAGTATCTAGTTTTAAGTGATTTAGCTTTTTGGACTGGCTGGGGTTTATTAACCCCAGTCTTTGCCATATTTATTATCGGGAATATACAAGGAGGGAATGCGTTTGTGGTTGGTATAGCCTCAGCTGTATTTTGGATTTCCCGTTCTATTTTTATAGTACCAATAAGTGCCTTAATAGATTCTAGTGCCTCAGAAAAAGATGATTATTTTGTTTTAATAGCTGGGCTTTTTGTTGCTTCACTTGTGTCCTTTGGCTATATTTTTGCCAGCTTACCTTGGCATATTTATTTATTACAAGCCATATATGGATTAGGTTTAGCTATGGCTTATTCTGGCTGGGCAGGTATTTTTACCCGTCATATTGACCATGGTCATGAATCAACTGAATGGGGGTTTAATGCCACCGCTGTTGGCTTAGGTACTGGCTTAGCTGGTGCTTTGGGTGGTTGGGCTGTTACTAATTATAGTTTTGAAATGGTGTTTATTGCCGTAGGCTCATTAAGTTTTATTGGTACAGTTATCTTATTTGGCTTAAAGGGGAGTATAAAAAGTTCATCTGCCCATGGCACCAGTTTTTCTGCCAAGGAAAAGCATTCTAACGGTCACCATTGATATGTTTTTAACCAAGAAAGTTTCTAGTTTTATGGCTTTGTTATTAGTTTTTTTCTGTGCTTTAATTGTTGGCTCTGTGATCATTTGGAAATCTAGTAAACTAGCAGAACTTCAAAAACCCCTTCCTTTCTATATTAATAATTATTAGTTTTATGCCTAAAGAAAAACAAAACACAATTAAATTTACCTGGATTTTGTTAGGTGTGGCTGCCATCCTAGTAATGTGGCTTTTATCCTCTTGGCTTTTTTAAAGTAAATGTTATAAACTAGGGTATATGATTAGAGAAACCCTATTTATTTTTATTGTCCTCGTTTTAGTTGCCTCGGCAGTTTTTTTTACTGTTGAACAAATTACACCTACAGCAAATATACTAGGGCAGCCCTCGTCAGAAACGAGGGCTGCCCTAGTATCTACTACCACACTTTATGCGGTGGGGGATATAATGATGGGTAGGGGCGTGGAGTATATGATTAACAAATATGGCGAGGGGGATTTTAAGTTTCCATTTTTAAAAATAGCCGATGATTTACAGCAAGCTGATCTTTTGTTTGGTAATTTAGAAGGACCTATTTCTGAGAATGGAGAAAAAGTGGGCAGTATTTATTCTTTTCAGTTTAAACCAATAGTGGCTAGCGTATTAGCTTGGGCTGGTTTTGATGTTTTATCTTTAGCTAATAATCATATGCTTGATTATCAGGCCATCGCCCTACAAGATACAATGCGATTGTTGAGTGAACAAGGCATAGAGTATATTGGAGCTGGCACTAGTAGCGGGGAGGCATTTGGTATAAAGATAAAACAAGTAAATGGCGTAAAGATTGGATTTTTGGCTTACCAGAACCTAGGTCCGATAGCTTGGCAGGCAGGTAGTAACAAAACAGGAATGGCTTGGATAAATAAAGATAGTTTTCCAAATGTAGAAAACTATATTAAAGGAATAAGGGGGCAGGTGGATATATTAGTGATTTCACTTCATGCTGGGGCAGAGTATCAACCAGAGCCCAATAGTTTTCAAACAGGATTTGCCAAAACAGTAATTGATGCTGGTGCTGATTTAGTCTTAGGTCATCACCCCCATGTTACCCAGCCAGTAGAACAATACAAACACGGCTGGATTGCCTATTCCCTTGGTAATTTTGTCTTTGACCAAGGCTTTTCCGAGGAAACCATGCAAGGTATGCTCTTAGAGGTAGCCATACAAGACAAAACAATAAAAAAGGTCATCCCGCGCACCATTAGGATGAACCAATTCTTCCAACCAGGAATAGAACAAAAAACAGTTAATTTAGATTAACTGTTTTTTTGCTTGTTCTGCGATTTTTTTGAAGATGTCGGGTTGCTCGTGGGCTAATTGGGCTAGAATCTTTCTATCTAGCTCAATCTTATTTTTCTTTAACCCGTACATTAGTTTGTTGTAGGAAAGACCATTAGTTTTAGCAGCCACACCTATCTGGATTTGCCATAGTCTTCGCATATCTCTTTTTTTGACTTTTCTATCACGGTAGGCATAAACCCATGCTTTTTGTAGAGCTTGCTTAGCTAATCTGTATTTTGATTTTCTACCCCACTTAAAACCCTTAGTATGTTTTAATACGTTTTTTCTCCTTTTATTTGCAGTTGTACCTCTTTTTACTCTTGCCATAGTCTTGTTTGAATATATTATGAATTACTTAGCCATTCTTTTTACTCTTTTAGCCAATGGTTTAGACAAACCAACCATACCCCGTCTTTGTCGGATTTGTTTTCCTGTTTTTTTACTGCGGTAATGGTCTTGACCAGTTGGCCTTCTCATTACTTTTCCATTTTTGGTAATTTTAAACCTTTTTACTAGGGCTTTGCGTGTTTTCATCTTTTTGTTGAATAGTTTGTGGTTCTTTATTAGATTTACTAACTATCATTGTGAACCCTCGGGGTTCTCTTTTTAATTCTCTTTCTATTTTAATATTATTATCTTTTTCTAGTATTTTTAAGAATTCCTTTACTTTTCCTATGGCATGATTACCTAGGGCTTTTTGTCTGCCCTTTAGTCTCATTTCAATTCTTAGTTTACTGCCTTGAGCCATAAATTTGTTAGCTGCCTTGGCTCTGGTTTCCATATCATGAGGGGATATACCAAAGGTAAGGCGAATACTTTTCATCTCACCGCCTTTTGAACTCTGTTTTTTTTCCTTCTTACTCACTTGGTAGGCATATTTACCATACTCCATTATTTTACAAATTGGCGGATCTACTTTTTCGGTTACTTGAATTAAATCAAGCCCTACGGCTTGGGCTTTTTTTAGGGCGTCAGACAAACTTAAAACGCCTTGTTGTTCTCCGTTTTCATCTACTAACCTTACTTCTTTAGCCCGTATTCTATTGTTGCTAATAATGTATTTTCTCATTGTGGAGATGGCGAGGTTGAACTCGCGTCCGAAAACAGTCACAAAACACTTCTACAAGTTTAGCTGGTTTTGATTGTGAGGTTAAAAATTATGAAACTAGCAAAAATATTTAAAACCTTAGCTCATTAATTTTTTAACAATTGCCTAAGAGCGAGGCAAGAGCGTATCCTGAAATTTGGCACCTCATGAGATAGCTACACAATGACTTCTACTGCAATTTTATCCTTTCAGTATCTACTTCGTCAAACTGCGTAAAAAGATTTTCCCCGTAGCTACTGCTACGCCTCAAACCTTTTTACTTGTTTTCCTCGTATCTATCTGAAAGTCTAAAATTTCGTAACGAAGTCATTGTGTAGCCATCTCTCTGCTTATCAGGAATGGGCAGTAAGATGTGCTTAGGCTAATGCGTAAGCAGGTTGTCTAAATAAGTTTGCACTTAAATTAGGTTTTTAGGAGTTTAATGAGCACCTAAAAGCTCAACTTGCACACTTTATAACTATAGCTTCCGTCTAAGCAATCATCCCCTTAATGTCTCGTCGCATTTCTCTTTCGTCTTCTCGTTCTCTAATAATTTCTCTTTTATCTCTTTTTTTCTTATTCTTAACAATGGCAAATTCAACTTTGATTTTACCTTTGTCAGTATACACTAAAAGGGGCTTCATAGTCAAGCCCTTTTGCTGAGCTTTGCCAATTATTTTGTTTAATTCCCCCCTAGTTAAAAGCAGTTTTCTAGACTGAGTAGGGCTATATTCCCCCCTTATATTCTTGGGTTGATAGGGCGGTACATTAGCACCTAACAGAAAGATTTCGTCTCCTTTAAATACCACAAAAGCACCTCGTAGGTCAATTCTCCCGAGTTTTATTGATTTTACTTCTTGTCCAGTTAAAACAATGCCAGCTTTAAACTTTTCCAGCACCTCATAATCAAACAACGCCTTTTTGTTTTCTGTAATTATCTTCATACCAATTATGGAAGGAGTTCAACTCCTTCCACCCCCTACACTTCCATTCTACCAGAAAATATAGTAAATTAAAGGTATATGCTAAGAAACGAGATAAAAAATATATTAAAGAAAGCAGTGGGGGAAGATGCTAAGGTGGAGTATCCTATTACTTTGAGCCACGGCGATTATGCTACTAATGTGGCTATGAAGTTGAAAAAGAATCCAGAGGATATTATTAGTAAGATTAGTAGTAATAAAATATTTGAAAAAGTTGAAGCCAATAAAGGTTTCATTAATTTTTTTGTTGGTAAAGAATATTTACAGAATCAAATTAAAGAGATTTTAAAACAAGGTGATAAATATGGAGAGCTAGATATTGGCAAACGAGAAAAAGTACAAGTGGAATTTATTTCAGCTAACCCTACTGGTCCCCTAACCCTAGGCAATGGCAGGGGCGGTTTTTGTGGAGATGTAGTTGCCAGTGTCCTGACAAAAGCAGGTTACAAAGTAGAAAGGGAGTATTATGTAAATGATAGAGGTGAACAAGTTAGAAAATTAGGTCATTCAATAATTGGTGATGATGAGGCAGTGTATAAGGGAGAGTATATTGATGAGCTAAGGAAGAAAATAACTGGTAAAAACGTAGAGGCAGTGGGTGAAGCAGGGGCTGAATATATTTTAGAAAATATGATTAAGCCCACCGTAAGCAAGATGGGCATTAAGTATGATGTTTGGTTTAGAGAAAACAGTTTGTATCAAAAAAAAGAAGTAGAAGAAATTATAGAGTGGCTTAAGAGAAAGAAATTAGCCTATGAGAAAGATAATGCTTTATGGTTTAAATCGTCAAACTATGGTGATGAGAAAGATAGAGTACTCATTAAAGAAGATAAAGAAACTACCTATTTAGCATCTGATATTGCTTACTTAAAGAATAAAAAAGATAGAGGGTTTAAGAAGATACTCTATTTTTGGGGAGCAGACCACCATGGCTACATTGATAGGTTGCAAGCTGCAGGGGAAGCACTTGGTTTTGAGAAGGGTGCTATTGAGATTATTATTATGCAATTAGTTAAGTTATTTAAAGATGGCAAGGAACAAAGAATGTCTAAGCGCGAAGGTGTTTATGTTACTTTAGATGAATTAATTGACGAGGTAGGAATAGATGCTACTAGGTTTTTCTTTTTAGCGCGTACTAATAATACACACCTTAACTTTGATATGAACTTGGCTAAAGAGCAATCTAACAAAAACCCTGTTTATTACGTGCAATATGCTCATGCTAGAATTAGCAGCATCTTGAGAAGTGCCAAAGGCATTAAACTATCAACCATTAATGACAAGCTATTAGTCCATCCTAGCGAATTGGCATTAGTTAAGCAGTTGATTAAACTACCAGAAGTAATTGAAGATACAGCTAAAGATTATCAGACTCAACGATTAACAAAATACAGCCAAGATATAGCCACTGTTTTTCATAAGTTTTATGCGGATTGCAGGGTAATAGATGAAAAACAACCAGAACTTACTCAAGCTCGTTTATCTTTAGCCAGCGCTACCCAAGTTGTATTAAAAAATATCTTAAGTACAATGGGCATATCAGCCCCAGAAAAAATGTAATTTTATTTGATTTTTTACGTATTTGAAGTATAATAAATATATGAGAAAAATTAATCTAAAAAATGTTGTTTGGAAAGAAGGCAAATACTACGTTGCCCAGTGTTTGAATGTTGATGTTTCTAGTTTTGGGTCTACCAGAAAAGAAGCCCTAGGAAACCTAGGAGAAGCTTTAGAATTGTATTTTGAAGACGTAAAAGCGCCTCAGATTGTTAAAATAGAGAAACCAGAGTTAGTGGTGAAGCCTTTTTGTTATGCCTAAACTGTATTCGTCTAAGTATATTATCAAGGTCCTGCGGCGCAAGGGCTTTGTTTTTGTTTCACAAAAAGGAAGCCATGCTAAATATCGCAAAATAAACAAGGTGGTTTTGACAGCTATTGTGCCAGATAATAAAAAGGAAATTCCTTACGGTACGTTTAAATCTATTTTAAGACAAGCTAATTTAACAGAGGGTGATTTTGAAAATTAATATGAATTTTGTAGAAAATGAAAATAAAATATTGGAGTTTTGGATGAGTCAAGGGCTTGACAAAGATTTTTGTTTTGGTAGAATGGAATTACTTAAACCCACTGCCCTCCTTTGCTTTAGCAAACGACGGCAGTTTTTTTATGAATAATAATCGTTCAATGGTTTTTATTGATGGTGGGAATTTTTATTTCAAATTAAAAGAATTAACTACCCGACTTGATATTGGAACAAGGATTAGTTTGTTAAAATTTGATTTTAATACTTTTTCTAAGTGGTTGGTTGGCGACAATGATTTAGTAGAGGTTAGATACTATATTGGAAAACTTTCAAGAAAGAGAGGCGATATGAAAAGTGAAACAATGTATACTAATCAACAAAAGTTACTAAGAAAACTACAAAAACAAAATGTTCTTGTAACATTAGGTCAAATTATACAGCATCCAGATGGTAGTCATCATGAGAAAGGCGTTGATGTAAGATTGGCTGTAGAAATGATTCGACTAGCTAGGCAAGATAAATATGATATTGCTCATTTATTAAGTTCAGATACAGATTTGGTGCCAGCAGTAGAAGAAATTATAGATATGGGTAAAACAGTTCAATATGTTGGTACTCATAAGGGTCAGTCGTTTGGTTTAACTGTTACAGCAAATGATATGCGCTTGTTGAGATCAGAAGATATTAAACAGTTTTTTCCAGAAAGAGATTAATTTAAAAAAATATGGATTTTGTAGAAAACGAAAATAAAATATTGGAGTTTTGGAAAAAGAATAAGATTTTTGATAAGTTAAGGAAAAAGAACGAAAAGGGCAAGCCTTGGAGTTTTTTAGATGGTCCAATTACTGCCAATAACCCGATGGGTGTGCACCACGGCTGGGGCAGGAGTTATAAAGATATGTTTCAAAGGTACAATGCGATGAAAGGCTATAGTCAACGTTATCAAAATGGTTTTGATTGCCAAGGATTATGGGTAGAAGTAGAAGTAGAAAAAGAGCTAGGTTTTAAGAATAAAAAAGATATTGAAAAATACGGAGTAGATAAATTTGTTAACAAGTGTAAGGAGAGAGTTTTAAAATATTCTAAAATACAAACAGAACAATCTATCAGGTTGGGTCAATGGATGGACTGGGATAATTCGTATTACACAATGAGTGATGAGAATAACTATGCTATTTGGCACTTTCTTAAAAAATGTAAAGACAAGGGATATTTGTATAAAGGCAGAGATAGTGTGCCGTGGTGCCCTCGTTGCGGAACAGCCATTAGCCAACACGAGATTTTAACAGAAGAGTATAAAGAGCTAACTCATAAATCAATCTTTTTCAAGATGCCGGTGGCGCATGAAAAAGATACCTATTTTTTAGTTTGGACAACTACCCCATGGACTTTACCGGGTAATGTCGCTTTAGCGGTTAATAAGGATTTTGAGTATGTGAAGATAAAAGATGACAAGGGAGATATCTACATTATATTAAAAGATAAGGCAGATTTGGTAGAGGGTGGAAAGGTTATTGATACCATTAAGGGTAAGAAACTTGAAGGTATGGAATACGAGGGGTTGTTTGATGATTTACCTGCAGTAAAGGAGGCTCTAGGGGATTACAAACACAAGGTGATTTTATGGGATGAGGTAACAGAGGAAGAAGGCACTGGTATTGTTCATATTGCTCCGGGTTGCGGGGCAGAGGACTTTGCTTTAGCTAAAGAGGAGAAGTTACCAGTTATAGATTTAACCAATCAAGAGAGTGTTTATCAAGAAGGGTTTGGTCAATTGTCTGGTAAGTTTGTAGGAGGTGGAAAGGTACGAGATTGGATTTTTGATGTACTACAAGAGAAAGGCAAGGTATTTAAAATAGAGGATTATACTCATCGTTATCCAACTTGTTGGAGATGTAAATCAGAATTAATTTTTAGAGTAGTAGATGAATGGTATATTAAAATGGATAAATTAAGAAAACCTTTAACAGAAAGCGTTAAAAAGATTACTTGGATACCCAGTTTTGGTAAGGATCGAGAGCTTGATTGGCTTTTAAATATGCATGATTGGCTTATTTCTAAAAAACGTTACTGGGGTTTAGCCTTGCCTATTTATGAATGTGAGTGTGGTAACTTTGAGGTTATTGGCTCAAAAGATGAATTAAAAGAAAAAGCAGTCAGTGGTTGGGATAAATTTGATGGCAACTCACCCCATAAGCCATGGATAGATAATGTGAAGATTAAATGTTCTAAGTGTGGAGATGAAATTAGTAGAATAGAAGATGTGGGCACTCCTTGGCTTGATGCTGGTATTGTACCATTTGCAACAATGGGATATTTTTCTGATAAAAAAGAATGGAAAAAGTGGTTTCCTGCTCAGTTTATTACTGAATCGTTTCCTGGGCAATTTAAAAACTGGTTTTATGTGTTATTGGTGATGAGTCAAGTTTTAGAAGATAAACCTCCATTTGAGACAGTGCTTGGTTTTGGTAGCTTAGTAGATGAAAAAGGAGAGGAAATGCATAAGTCAAAAGGCAATGCCATTTGGTTTGATGAAGGGGTAGAGAAAATAGGGGCAGATGTAATGCGCTGGATGTATGCTAAGGCTAATCCAGCTAATAACTTAAGGTTTGGTTTTAACTTAGCCGATGATACAAGGAAAAAGCTTTTAACTCTTACTAACTGCTACACTTTCTATAGTTATAACAACCCAGACAAACCTAAAAAGCCAAACAGTAAAGATTTATTAGATAAATGGATTTTATCAAAGTTTAATAATCTATTATCAGGCGTTAGTGAGAACTTAGATAAGTTTGACCCAATGCATGCCAGCCTAGCCATTGAACACTTTTTTATAGAAGATTTATCCTTGTGGTATATTAGGCGTTCTAGAAAGCGCTTTAATGAGGCAGCTGATACATTATATTATGTGCTTTTAAACTTAGCTAAATTAATTGCTCCAATTATGCCGTTTTTAGCTGAAA
>CAYOFM010000013.1:0-7769 GCA_964403365.1 uncultured Candidatus Saccharibacteria bacterium
CCTCAGGCATAGTTAAAATAGGGATTTGGGTAATAGATCCTTTTTTACCTTTAATCCGACCAGCTCTTTCATATATACTAGCTAAATCAGTATAAAGGTAGCCTGGATAACCACGTCTGCCTGGCACCTCTTTTCTAGCTGCAGAAACTTCTCTTAAAGCTTCACAATAATTAGTCATATCAGTTAGAATAACTAATACTTGTTTGCCTTTTTCAAAAGCTAGGTACTCAGCTGCAGTTAAGGCAATACGGGGTAAGGTAATTCTTTCAATTACTGGATCGTCTGCTAAATTAACAAACACTACTGCATTATTTAACGCACCTGTTTTTTTAAATTCGTTAATAAAAAACTCAGATTCTTCAAAAGTAATACCCATAGCAGCAAACACCACAGAAAACTCTTCGCTTTCCCCTAATACTTTGGCTTGCCTAGCAATTTGAGCAGCTACCATAGAGTGCGGTAAACCAGCTCCTGAAAAAATAGGTAATTTTTGTCCACGCACTAAAGTATTTAATCCATCAATAGTAGAAATACCAGTTTGAATAAAGTTATCTGGGTACTCTCTGGCATAAGGGTTAATAGGTGCGCTATTAATATCTAGATATTTTTCAGCAACAATTTCTGGGCCACCATCTTTAGGCTTACCAGCTCCATCAAACACACGCCCAAGCATATCATTAGATACGCCAAGCTTCATTGTTTTACCTAAAAACTTAGCCTTAGAATCAGTTAAGTTCATGCCACGGATATCCTCAAACACCTGCACTACGGCTCTACCTTCAGCTGCTTCTAAAACTTTACCTCTTTTAATTTTACCGTCCTGCATTTCTATTTCTACTAGCTCCTCATACTTAACCCCCTCTACACCCTCTACTACTAATAAAGGGCCGGCTGCTTGTTTAATTGTTTTATATATTTTTAACATAGATATTAAATAGTTGCTTCATCAGCAAGTTTCATCTTGGCAAACTTTTCTTTTTCTTCTTTAGTTAACACTTCACTGGCTTGCTTGCCTTGCTTAATTTCCAAAAGACCTTTCTCATAAGCTGTTAAAATGTTTTTAATCATCCAAAATTGCTTTTTTAGTGAAGTAAAAGAATCAATGTCTAAAAAGGCATTTTGATGTAAAAAGTCTTCTCTAATTATTCTAGCAATTTCCAATAAAAACTGGTCTTCTTGCCCTAGAGATTCTATACCCACTAAGCGAACAATTTCTGATAGCTCTGCTTCTTTCTGCAAAATACCCATAGCTTGCTTTTTAAGTTGGCTAAATCCTACCCCCCCGTTTTCATCCATAAATCCTTTTAAGTTTTCGTCGTATAAAGAGTATGATGTAAGCCAATCAATAGCTGGGAAGTGCCGTTTGTAAGCTAAGGCAGAATCTAAAGCCCAAAATACTTTGGTTACTCTTAAAGTATTTTGAGTAACTGGCTCTGATAAGTCACCACCTGGAGGAGATACCGCTCCTACTACTGTTAAAAACCCTTCTCTAGTATCTTTTTCGCCAGCTAAACATTTTACATAACCAGCTCTTTCATAAAAAGCTGCTGTTCTAGAACCAAGATAAGCTGGATAACCTTCATCACCTGGCATTTCTTCTAACCTACCCGATATTTCTCTTAAGGCTTCTGCCCACCTTGAAGTTGAGTCAGCCAGCATAGCTACTGAGTAACCCATATCTCTAAAATATTCACCAATAGTGATGCCAGTATAAACAGAAGCTTCACGAGCTGCTACGGGCATATTAGATGTATTAGCAATTAAGACTGTTCTTTCCATCAGTGGTCTACCTGTTTTTGGATCTACTAATTCAGGAAACTCATTTAATAAATCTGTCATTTCATTACCACGTTCCCCACACCCCACAAAAATAATAGCATCTGCATCACTCCACTTAGCAAAGGCGTGCTGGAGAACCGTTTTTCCCGCCCCAAAGGGCCCTGGCACACTACCAGCACCACCTTTGGCAATAGGGAAAAAGGTATCAATGACTCTTTGACCAGTAATTAATCCCTTATTAGGTATTAACTTACTTTTAACTGGTCGTGGCTCACGAATTGGCCAACGATGAGTCATGGTAATCTCCTGTTTGCCAATTTTAGCCATCACTTCATCAATAGTATATTCCCCCTCACTGGCTACAAAACTTAATTTTCCTTGTTTAACTGTAGGAGGCGCCATAATTTTATGCACCAATAACTTTGTTTCTTTTACTTCACCAATGATATCACCTGGCTCTACTAGATCACCTTGCTTTTTCACTGGTTTAAAATGCCACTTCTTTTCTCTATCTAGGGCACTAGCTTCAATACCTCTTTTAATAAAATCTCCAGAGGCTTTTACTAAACTTTCTAAAGGTCTTTGAATGCCATCATAAATTCCACCCATAATACCCGGTCCTAATTCCACAGACAGTGGCTCTCCAGTTAAAACTACTGGCTCACCTGGGCCAACGCCAGCTGTTTCCTCATATACTTGGATAAAAACTTGGTCATTTTCTATTCTAATAACCTCACCAATAATTTTCTCATCGCCAACTCGCACCACTTCGTACATTTTTACTTTAGGCAAACCAACTGCTACCACTAATGGCCCCGCCACTTTAATAATTTTACCTGTTGTGTTTTCATTATCCATAAAATTTAGTTAATGTTAATTTTATCACTACCTAGGGCTCTTTCTAAAATCTTTTTTAAACCATCTTTGCCCATTTCACTAGCTCCACTCACTGATGGAACCACTAAAATAGCTGGCAAAGCTTGACCGTATAAAGATTCTATAAAATCATGATGCTTTTTAGCAACATCTTCAGTAATAAGTACCGCTGCAAAATCACTACCTGTGATTTGGCTTTTAATATTATGTAAATCTTCTTCAGTATCCACACTAAACACCTCAGCACCAAGTGCTTTAAATCCTAAAACTGATTGTTTACTGCCTACAGCTGCAATTTTCATATATTTAGATATTATATTGGTAATAAATGACCCTCAATTTCACTCATATCAATGTTATTCTCTTTAGCAAATAATAATAAACGGATGTTATTGTAACCATTCATTTTTTTATCTAAAAAAGCTAAAACTTTTGGCGCACCCATACCAATATCTCTAGCTTGTAAAATAATTTTGTGGCTCAACTTACTTGTTCTATTTTTTGCTTTAGCTTGGGTTAATTCTTGTTTAGCAACCTCTCTCACAAAAGGTCCTAAATCATTAGATAAAATACTTTTTACTTTAAAGTATGTCTTATCTACTATTTCTTCTATCTGTGCTGAGTTAACTTCTCCCTCTAAACCATTGATTCTATCAAGGGCTATCTTAATTATTTGATCAACAAAACTATTAATTTCTGGTAAGCCAGTTTTATCAGGGTTTGTCACCACTTTTGCTATATCATCATAACTATCAATCCCAAAGTTAAACACCCCTACATCTACTAAGTTACCTTGGCTAAACTTTTTCTTTAAAGCAATCTTAATATTTAAAGCATCATACTTTAAAAATAGAAACCAAAATAGTTTTTCATTATCAGTTAGTACCTTGGCTAGAGTATTACGTACAGCTAACAAATCACCTTTGATAATCTCCTCAATATTAGTTTGCTTCATAGATAGCGCCCCTAAATCCGTATCAAGCAACACTGAAAAAGCGCTCTTTTTATCGGGCGAATTAATCATTCTTTCTTGGTCTAGCTTATTAAATATTTTCTTCTCAAGAACATTAATTATTCCTGAAGCAAACTCATACATATATATGGTTATAGGGATAACGCTTCCATTATTTGAGGGTCTGTTTTTTCTTTATTTAAAGCCAAAGTTTCAGAGATTCTTACATCTATATCTAAATCCTTAGCCTTGACCACAAATCCTTCCTCGTTTAACTCTTGCTTAATAACTACTTCTGGGCCAACTATTTTCTTCAAGGCATTGGCTGTACGAGCACCAGCTACAATATCCCCTTTAGCGCCCACCTCAGGTACTCCAGAAAAAAGTTGCTCTATTAACTGATTAAACTTGTGATCATCAAAAGCCTCTATCTTCTCTACTGCTTTTTGATAAACTTCTATGGCCGCTTGTTTCTTAGCCCTACCAAGCTTAAAACTATTTACCAGTTTTAACTCTTGTTTTGCTTCTTCAATCTCTTTTTCAGTATGTTGCTCAAGTAAAACTAACTCTGCTTTTTTCTTTTGATCAAAATCTTTTTTAAATCCTTTTTCTAACTCTAAAAGATTATCTTGTTTTTTCTCAAGAATCTTTTCTGCTTCTTGCTTGGCTTTCCCATCAATGTTTTTTAAGATATTATCTAACATACTATATACTTATACCCTGAATTAACAAAATAGTAGCTAACAAGCCTAAGACAGCGTATGTCTCTACCATAGCAGACATAATCACACCCTTACCTGATTCTTGCACTTGTTTAGATACAATATTCATACCAGAAACAGAAACCTTACCTTGAAAAATACCTGAGAATAAGCCATTAATAGCTACTGGTAAACATGCTAAACAAATAGCTAACCCAATTTGCCAACTAATGTCTGGCATATTGCCACTTAACAAACCCAACTTAATAATTACCCAAAAAGCACCAATAAAACCGTAAATACCTTGAGTAGAAGGAAGGGCTTGGAGTAAAAGAACCTTACCAAACTTTTCTGGTTCTTCTGAAACTAAACCTGAAGCGGCTTGTCCGCTTTTTCCTACACCAATTATTGAACCAATGCCAGCTAAACCTACTGATAAAGATGCTCCTAAAATTGCTAATGCTAAACCTAACATATGTTTATATTTTAATTTTTAACTAAACTTTCCTCGACTTTGATATATTTTAACTCCGACCTTGATGGCTTAAGCCTTTTCCCACCACCTTCTAAAAACTTAGGGAAAAACTCAACAAACTGTAATCTGCCTGAATGGATAAATCCACTTAGGGCATTAATGCTTAAATTGAATAGGTGGCCACCGATTAAAATCAGCCCACCTACCAGCCAACCAACAAATGGAATCATACCAGAAAACAATCCGGCTATTTGGTTAACAATTAAAGCAATCACAGCAGTTGATAAACCTAAAGCCATTAAACGGGAATAAGAAAGTATATCACTCATTGTGTTAATAAGGCCTTGTAATACCTTCACTCCCCCAGCTAACGGCTTTAAAAATACCTTAACTCCAATTGACTCAGCTAACAAAAGTGCTACGCCAGAAACACCCAAGCCAAATAAACCAATGCCTTTCAAGCTAGGTACTTTAATTGATAATAAAAGTATAGCTCCAAAAATATAGGCTGATGTCCAAGCTATGCCACTTGCTAGCATCTCTTTATTATTGTTTCTTTTGCCTGAAATAATCTTTATTATTTGGGCTACAAATAATTGTAAGTAACCAAGACCAAAAGCGATCATCATAAACAGCACCGTATCTTTGATTGGGTCAATTAACCAAAACTTTTCCATAAAACCTATTTTAAAAACAGCTGGAGCTGCGCCAAAATAGCTACCAAATAATACGCCTACTATAAAAGTAGCAATGCCCCCATAAAACATTAACTTTATTAACTTATTTTTTCGTAGTTCCTTAATAAAGTACATACCAAGGCCAGTTAAAAGGGCTAGAATAATTCCATAGCCAGCATCTGTAATACAAATGCCGAAAAATAATATAAAAAAGAAGGCTAAATATGGAGTTGGGTCTATTTCATCTCCTCTTGGTAGGCCAAAAATCTCTGTAACATATTCAAATGGCCTAACCGCATTACTATTTTTTAAAACAACTGGAGCTTTTTCTTCTTTCTTTAGGCCCGCTTCAATAATTGTTATCTTACTTGATACATTCTTCAATCTTTTCTCTAATTCCTGTTTATCATCCTCTAAAGCCCAAAACTGAACATAACTTAATAAGCAATCCCCTAAACATTGCTTTTTAATCTCTATCAATGTTTTTTGTTCCTTAAATACATCGTAAGCAATTTTTACCTTATCTAATTCTAAAGACATTTTAGCTAGCTCTGCTTTATACCCTTTAATTTTGATCTCGCTTTCTTTTATCTCTTGTTTAATAATTTGTTTTTGCTTTTGTGGCTCTTGATTAAAACGATATTCCACCATCTCTCCTTTATAATCCTTAATTAGTTTCAGAGTATCTTGTTTATCTTTTAATAAACCGATTAAAAGCAAATAAATCTTACTACTCATAACTGATAATTGCCTTTGATACACTCCTTTAGTTAATGCTTGAGCTAAAAATTCTTCTGACTTATTTTGGGGTAAAACAATAATTGAAGAAAAAGTATACTCCGTATCCTGTGGCACAAACTCTAAATTACCTAAAGTTTCTAATTCTGATAGTTTGCGTTTTTGCTCTTTTTGCTCATCTGCCAAACTACTAGTCTGTTTTTGAATATCCACCACTCTACTGATCAAGTTCTCAATCTCTTGTTCTTTATCAAAACCAGTTATATCACTACCCTTAACAATAATCTTAGGATATTTAATTCTTTCTAATAATGATTTCTTATGAGCATAAGGAGTTAATTGGCCAATCACAAATTCTAAAGATGAATTAAGGTAATCTGTTTTCTTCAAAGTATCCTCTACCACCTCTTGGGGTTTGTTTTGTTTGTCATTCTCAATCACTTCAATACTGCCCTGATCTTTGATTAACTCAAAAACTCTTTCTTGTTTTTCTTTTTCAAAAGCCAATATGTATTTTTTAGCTTGCTTGATCATAAATAGGGTAATGACAAAATAAAAACCGCCAGCGTATCCGCCACCAGTTATTAAGCCAACAATTCTTCTATCACAACATCTACTGCCTTGTTCATGCTCTTGTTCTTTTTTCTTTCAAGTTCAACTAGCTTTGTTTCTAATTCTACTTCTTGTTCCTTATTAATGCTTTCTATCTTTTGTTTTTTATAACTTAAAACTTTGTTTTTTTTCTCGTCAGATAATAAAGAGGTTTGGTTTAGTTTATGGTCAAGTTCTTGCTTCTTAGCTTCTATTTCCTTATTTACTGCCTGCTTAACCTTATCAAGCATCTCTTTATTGTCTTGCTCTTTTTGTAAAATTTGTGATAGTTCACTCATAGATATTATATTATATATGTAATAGCTTATGAAACAAACAAAAAAAACTGCTCTCTATTTTCGTGTTGTTTCTAGGTTTCCATTATCAACTTCATTATATCTATTAAATGAAAAAAGTCAACTTTTTAAGGTTGACAAGGTAGAAAGGATACGAGCAATTCTTGACTAATCTACCTCTCTTCCCCATTCTTAGTCGCCACAATCTCTGTAACGGCTTTTTTTATAACTGGTTCAAGGATGCTCTTCTCATCTTTGGTAAACTTAGCCAGCACAAAATCTTTTGTTTCCATCTCTTGAGGTGTTGACGGTTTAATACCCACACGAACACGGGTAAAGTCTTTAGTGCCCAGTTCTTGAATAATAGATTTAACACCGTTATGGCCAGCGCTACTACTATTTTCAGACACCTTAAACTCCCCTACTGGTAAATCTAAATCATCGTGAACTATAATTAAATCCTTTAAATTTAGTTTGTAAAAACCAACCAAAGATTTAACAGCTTGGCCACTGCTATTCATAAAAGTTTGAGGTTTAGCTAAAATAGCCCGCTCACCTGAGAGGGTTCCCTCGCTAATATCGGCATTAAATCTCTTATTAAACTTAAACTTAGAAAAACCATTTTCTTTTTGCAGTTCATTAAGTATTTTAAAACCAATGTTGTGTCTTGTTTTTTTGTATTTT
>CAYOFM010000013.1:7779-9126 GCA_964403365.1 uncultured Candidatus Saccharibacteria bacterium
AAATTACATTGCAACTACTTGGAATACAGGGGCATTTGGTTTTTTTGTATTTTAGCCCAGGATTGCCTAGGCCAACAATTAAAATCATATTATTTTGGATTATTGCTATTCCTCCTATTCTATGCTATCATCATACTATAATTCTTATGAAATTTAAAGAGATATTATTCTTTTTTCTGGAATTAGTGCAAATAGTAGCTATTGCTTTAATTATAGTTTTACCAATCCGCTACTTTGTATTCCAGCCATTTATTGTTAAGGGAGCCTCTATGGAACCTAATTTTTTTGATGGTGATTATTTAATTGTTGATGAGCTTTCCTATAGATTACGCGAACCAAACAGAGGCGAAGTAATTGTTTTCCACTATCCCAAACAACCAGATCAAAGATTTATTAAAAGAATTATTGGCTTACCTAATGAAGAGATAAAGCTTCAAGGTGATAAAATAACTATTACTGACAACCAAGGTAATGTTATTACCTTAAATGAATCAGAATATTTACCAGGAATTAATTTATCAGCTAGTCACAATATAACCTTAGGGAAAGATGAGTACTTTGTTTTAGGAGATAATCGTCGCAATTCTCTTGATTCTAGAAAGTGGGGCTCTCTAAGCAGAGATGAAATAATTGGCAAGGTACTTATTAGGGCTTGGCCTCCTACGGCTATGGCTATGATTCCCGTGCCAGAGTATTAGTAATAATTAATAACTCATTGATCTATGTCTTTAAAATTCCAAACGCCAACTGGTATGCACGATATCTTTAAACAAGATTTGGCGTATTCTAATAAAATTGAAAAAATATGTAAAGACATAGCTAGTTTTTACAATTACGACAAAATTGAAACTCCTATTTTAGAACAAACTGAAATCTTTGAAAAAGGAGTAGGTATGTCTAGCGATATTGTTGAGAAAGAAATGTATAATTTAAAAACTAAAGGTGGGGATAGATTAACCCTTAGGCCAGAAATAACTGCTGGGGTAGCTAGGGCATACATTGAACACGGTATGCAAAGCTTGCCAAAACCAGTTAATTTATGGTATAAAGGCCCATGCTTTAGACACGAGAGGCCACAAGCAGGCAGGTATCGCCAATTCAACCAATTTGGCTTTGAAAGCTTTGGCATAGGGTCGCCAGTAGTAGATGCTAAAACAATTCTAATCTTCTACAATATCTTAAAATCTCTTGGTTTTAAAAAGCTAATGATTGAAGTTAATTCAATTGGTGATAAGCAATGCCGGCCATACTTTAAAAAAAGTTTAGTTAGCTATTTAAGATCACGGCAAGCTTCACTTTGCCCAGATTGTAAAAGAAGGTTTAGAACAAACCCTTTAAGAATACTTG
>CAYOFM010000013.1:9136-11625 GCA_964403365.1 uncultured Candidatus Saccharibacteria bacterium
TAAAAAAGAAAAGTGCCAAGAGATAGCTAAAGGAGCTCCTCAAATTATCGACCACTTGTGCAAAGAATGTCACGCCCACTTTAAATCACTTTTAGAGTTTTTAGATGAACTAGAGGTGCCATATAATCTAAACCCAAATCTAGTTAGAGGTTTGGATTATTATACCAAAACAGTTTTTGAAATTTACCAAGATACTCCAGAAGGCAAGCAACAAGGAGCCCTGGCAGGAGGTGGCAGGTACGATAATTTAATTAAGCTTTTAGGTGGCAAGGATACCACAGCTTGTGGAGGAGCTGGTGGTATGGAAAGATTAATCAATTTAATCAAACAAAAAAACACTAAACCACAAAGCCAAAAAAATGCCTCGGTATTTTTAGCCCAAGTGGGAGAATTAGCCAGAAGAAAAAGCTTAAAATTATTAAACGAATTTCAAGAAGCAAAAATCAAAATTGATGCTAGCTTACATCGTGATTCGCTTTCTACCCAATTAAAGATAGCTGATAAAAAAAAGGTAAAATATGTTTTAATCTTGGGCCAAAAAGAAGCTTTAGATGGTAATATCATTATCAGAGAAATGAAATCTGGTAAGCAAAGAATAGTAGCTTTAAATGAAATCATAAACGAAATAAAGAAAAAGGTTTAAAGTTATGGAATGTATATTTTGCAAAATTATTAATAAAGAAATCCCTGCTGAGATTATATATGAAGATGATAAAGTAATATCTTTTAAAGATAGCCATCCTGTAGCGCCTATCCACTACTTAATTGTGCCAAAAGAGCACATTGAATCAGTGAAAAGCGAAAGATCAGAGAATATTATTAAAGAATTAATCATTGTTGCCAAAAAGATTGCTAAACAAGAGAATATTATGGATTATAAATTACAATTTAATGTCGGCAAAAACGCCGGACAAACAGTCGACCACTTACATATGCATTTATTAGCTAACTAATTTTTATGCCATTAACAGTAAAAAAACAAGGCAGGGAAACTTCTCAGAATCTAGCTCGCCGCTTTAGTCAAAAACTAAGAAAAAGCGGTATTTTGTTTGAGGCCAGAAGAAGACGGTTTAGACAAAGACCCTTAAGTAAAACAGCTATCAAAAAATCTGCCCTACGAAGAATCAAAAAGAACGCCGAATACGCCGAAATGCGCAAACTCGGCACCAACAAACAGTATACTAAATAAAACCGTTTCAAAATAGACCGATCGGCCTATTTTGTTACAGCTTATAACACCATAAAAGCCGGTGAATGTTCCATTCACCGGCTTTTGGTTTAGGATTTATTAGGACTAGGTCTTGCTTTGGTTCCACCCTCGCCACCCTTTCTTATTCAAGAAAGGTTTTGTTTTATATCCTTTAAATACTTTTGCTTTCAGGAGTTTTGTTTTATATATGATACTGTATTTGATTTGTATCTTGGGTTTTGGTAGTATAGAGTAATAGCTTAGCAGTTAAGTGAATGTGTTTTTGTAATTGAAGTAATAAATATATGGTGACTATAAATAAACAATATGTCTGGGATTATGATTTGCCTAAAAACTGGAAACCAGAGACAAAGAATGAATGGTTATGGGTTTTGGAAAGAAAAATCAATCACAATGATTGGAAGGGGTTGAATATGGGCATTATAAAAAAATACTTCCCTGCTCTTAAAAAACGGCTTGATCCTGGCAAAAGGATGATGCTGGAGTTTTATTTTAAAAAATATGCTTGAATTAACTCCCTTACAAAAAGAAACACTGATTCTGTTTTCTAAATCTCCCTTAAAAGACAAGTTTTATTGGACAGGTGGCACTCTACTATCTTTTTATTATATGCATCATCGCCGATCAGAAGATATCGATTTTTTCACTAATGAAAAGTTTAACTTTGAAGAAGTAAATAACTTTGCAGAAAGTTTAAAGGAACCACTTCATTTAAAAAATATTGAGTCCAATAAAATTTACGATCGTTGGGAATTCTTTTTGAAGAATAAAGATAAGCTGAAGGTTGAATTTGTACTTTATGATCATAAGAGATTAAAACCAACAAAAAAATGGCGTAATATGCAGATTGATTCTTTGGAAGATATGGCTACCAATAAAACAATGGCATTAATTGGCAGGAATGACCCAAAAGATCTAGTAGATATGTACTTTATTTTATCAAAAAGAAAGTTTAGAATACAAACACTTTTAAAATGGGTTAATAAAAAATTTGGCGTGGAAATGTCACAAAGCACTTTTTGGTCTGAAGCATTTAAATCTTTTAAATATTTAGATAGAATCAAACCATTGCTTTTAGGCAACAAAAAAGAAAATGGGGAGCTGGTTGAAGAAATGAAAGATTACTTTATCTCACAAAGCAACGGCTATTTGCATAAAATAATTGGCTAACTAAACTAAATCTTTATGATTGAAATAAATAATTTAACAGAAAATACAATTGAAGAAGAATGGGTTAAAAATGTTGTAGGGCAAGTTATTAAAATGGAAAAGGCAGATG
>CAYOFM010000014.1:0-11489 GCA_964403365.1 uncultured Candidatus Saccharibacteria bacterium
TTTAAAACACGGCGTACTTCAATTAATACTGCACCTCTGTCTTGTGTTTGAAATAATAAATCAGTCACAAGAACTAAATCACCATATTCTTCTTTAATCCCCCTTATCTCTGTTTCAACATCAGCTAAAACATTATCTATGTTATCTAATCCTTGTAAATGCTCTTTAGATGCTAAGGCAGACAAGGCAGATTCTTGCACATCTATTGCATATACCCTACCATCTTCTAACTTTTGCGCTAAAGGTATAGCCCAACCACCAGAGCCACAGCCAAAATCAGCTGCTATCATATCAGCTTTTAATTCTAATTGATCTAAAACTTTGTTTGGGTCAACAAACTCTGGCATGAAAATACGTAACTTACAAACAAATAGCGTTAGCTACTTTGTCACCTGCCTTAATGCGCATTACTCTTACTCCAGAAGAGGCTCTACCAATAATTGAGATAGATGATAAGGCACTTCTAATTACTTGGCCCTTATGTGAGATAACAATTAAATCTTTTTCATCCTTGCCCACTATTTTAGAGTAAACAATATATCCAGTTTTTTCAGTAACACGAGCTGTTTTAATACCTGTGCCGCCCCGCTTCTGCACCCTATAATCTTTAATCTTAGTTCTTTTACCATAACCATTCTTCATAATCACCAACAAGTGTTTATCTTGCTCTGCTTTACCAACTATATCTATACCAATCACCTCATCGTTAGATCCTAGTTTAATACCTTTCACTCCAGAAGCAGCCCTACCCATTGGCCTAATATCATTTTCTTTAAATCTAATTGATTTTCCTAATTTACTAATTAAAAATATATCAGCTCCTTTATCAATAATTCTAGCCCCTCTTAATTCATCTTCTTCTTGTAACTTAATAGCAATTAAACCATTACGCCTTACATTCTTAAAGGCAGAAAGCTCTGTCTTCTTTATTATACCATTCTTAGTCACCATTACTAGATACTTTTCCACACCCTCATCTTCTTTAGTGTAAGTAATCAAGTTTAAAACTTTGTCTGTTTGAGACATCTCTAAAAAGTTTAGTAAACCTCTGCCTTTAGCTACTCTTTTCATCTCTGGAATCTCCCAAACTAATGATTGGAAAATCTTACCTGAGTTAGTAAAGAATAAAATCTTGTCCAAGGTATTAGCTGCTAAAAAGTGTTCTGCTGCATCTTCTTCGTTTATATCAATACCAATCATTCCTGTACCACCCCTTTTCTGCACTTTATAAGTAGAAGGTTTCATTCTTTTAATATACCCACCTCTAGTTAAAGTAATAATGGCTTCTTCTTTTGGTATTAAATCCTCATCACCTATTTCATCTATTTTACCAGCTATAACTTTTGTTTTTCTAACATCTCTGTACCTTTCGCCTATTTCAATCAACTCCTTTTTCATCACTGCTTTTATCTTAGCTTCACTTTTTAATAAGCTGGTTAACTCTTTAATTATTTTTTCTAATTCTTCTAACTCCGTAGCTATCTTATCCCTTTCTAGTTTAGCCAAACTTTGGAGGCGCATTTCTAAAATAGCCACTGCCTGAGCCTCAGACAACTTAAACTTAGTTTTTAAATTATTTTTCGCATCATCTTTATTGGCAGATTTTTTAATTAACGCTATCACTAAATCTATTCTCTTTAGGGCAATCATTAGCCCCTCTAAAATATGGGCTTTTTCTTTAGCTCTTCTTAAATCATACTTTGTCCTACGGACAACTACATCTTTTTTATGTTTTAAGTAATAGGACAAAACATCTACCAAAGACATCACCTTAGGTTGGATGCCATCAGCCAGGGCTAATAAGTTCAAATGGAATGTTCTTTGCAAATCAGAGTATTTAAACAAACCATTAAGAATCTTTTTAGGAAATGCTTCTTTTTTTAGATCAATAGCAATACGCATACCCTCTCTATCTGATTCATCTCTGATATCTTTAATACCTTCTATTTTTTTAGCTTCTACTAACTTAGCAAACTGTTGAACCAAAGTTGATTTTTGTACTTGAAAAGGAATCTCAGAAATAATTATCTGAAAAGCACCTTGCTTATGCTCAATAGTTTCTGTTTTACCTCTAACCACCATCGGGCCCTTACCTTGAGAATAAGCTGTAATAATATCTTTTTTGCCGTAGACAGTACCACCGGTTGGAAAGTCTGGTCCTTTAACAAATTCAAACAAATCCTCTGTGGTAGCATCTGGGTGATCTATTAGATAAACAGTGGCATCAACTACCTCGCCCAAGTTATGAGGCGGTATATTAGTAGCCATACCCACAGCGATACCAAGCGAACCGTTTAATAATAGCTGAGGCACAGGAGCTGGCAAAACTATTGGCTCTTTCCTGGTAGCATCATAATTATCCCTAAAATCCACCGTTTCCTTCTCAATATCTGAGAGCATTTCCTCTCCCACAATAGACAGTTTACACTCAGTATATCTTGAAGCGGCCGCTCCGTCCCCATCCTGGCTTCCAAAATTACCTTGGCCTCTTACCAATGGATAGCGCAGAGAAAAATCTTGGGCCATTCGCACCATACTATCATATACAGCCATATCCCCATGTGGATGATATTTACCTAAAGTTTCTCCAACCACAGTAGCAGATTTTCTAAACTTAACATTATGCCTTAAGCCCATACTATGCATAGCAAAAAGAATCCTGCGATGAACTGGTTTTAAACCATCTCTTACATCGGGTAAGGCACGGGAAATAATTACACTCATCGCGTAATCTAAATAACTCTCTTGCATTTCATGAGTTATCTTCCTTAGCTTAATATAGCCAATCTCTTGTGGCTTTTGCTCATCCTTATTATCTTGTTTTTTTGCTTTTTCTTTAGGCATACTTAATTAATTTTGATCGGTGGTTGTAGCCACAGTACTTGTGCTAACGGTTGAAGTGCTAATTTCTGTTAATTGGCTTAGTTCACTTAAAATATCATTTATTCCAGAATCTTCAAAAGATGATAAATTCATATCATTAAGAATTGGCTGGCTCTCCATATTAGTCATTTTGTTAGTTAAGTTACTAACTACAATAATTAACAATGGAATAGCTAAAACAAAAAGAACTCCAAAAACAATCATCTTCCTCCAAAACACGTCTAACTCTTTTGCTTTCTTTAAGGTGCTCATATTATGGTTCCAAAGTGATGATTTTGGTTTCTTCGGTTGGTAGTAATCGTGGGGTTATTTTCAGCTTTTTTTCAGAGGCTACTTTTTCAGCACCCATTATCTTTAAAAACTTATCCACACTATCAATATCAACCTTCAACTTAGGTAACTTATAATGCATTGGGATAACTATCCTTGGTTCTATCTGAGCCACAATAGCTGAGGCTTGCTTGGCATCTATGGTATAAGTACCACCAACTGGAATCATTAAAATATCTACCGTACCTATTTCATCTAATTGCTCTATAGTTAATTCTTTTTGTCCTAGATCAGATAAGTGACACAATTTTAATCCTTCTGCCTCTAGTTTGTAAATCACTATTTGACCTCTATCTTTTCCCTCCGCACTATCGTGATAGCCAGAAATACCTTTAATAAATACCTCTTTTACTTCATATTCACCAGGCGAATCAATCAAAAAAGGCTTGCCTTCTACGGCTTTCTTATTATTATGATCACTGTGATCATGGGAAACAAGTAAAATATCAGCTTTTATGTTTGGCACCCTTAAGCCAATTTTGTCATTAAAAGGATCAATGACAACTTTGACTTCATCGCCCTCGCTATTTTTTATGGCAATCTCAAAAAATGATTGCCCTTTCCATGCAATATTCATATGTTTTTATTCTACCATAAACAAGTCACCTCTTGCAATATCTAAAACTTTACTGTATATTAAGTCTATTGCATACTGCATAATGAACATTATGATTAAAAGTTTAAAGAAAATTAAAGATGAAATTGTTTCTCCGCCAAAGGTTGGAGAAATTGTTGAAGGTACAGTTGTTGGTAGAGAAAGAAGTTCTCTTTTTTTAGATTTAGGTGCTAAGGGTATTGGTATAATCTTTGGCAGAGAATTTACTAACGCTAAAGAAATGCTAAAAGATTTAAAACCAGGCGACGCCCTATCTACTAAAGTAGTAGACTTAGAAACAGAAGATGGTTATAGAGAGTTATCTTTAACTAAGGCTCATCAAAAAATTGCTTGGGAAGAATTAACAGAGATAAAAGAAAAAGGAGATATAGTAGAGGTTTTAATTAAGGGTGCTAATAAAGGAGGTTTAATCTGCTTTATCAAAGGCATCTCTGGATTTTTACCTGCATCTCAACTTTTACCTGAACATTATCCTAAGGTAGATGGAGCTGACCCAGCTAAAATAGCTAGTGAATTACAAAAGCTAGTAGGAGAGAAAATAAAAGTAAGAATATACAGCGTAGATGCTAAAGAAAAGAAACTAATTCTTTCTGAAAAAGCTATTGCCAAGGAAAAAACTGACCAAGAACTAATGACCTATAATGAAGGTGATAAGGTAGAGGGAATAATTAGCGGAGTTACTAATTTTGGAGCATTTTTAAAGTTTGGTGAAAACTTAGAAGGTTTAATCCACACCTCTGAAATTGACTCTGAGAAAAGCCCTGACCTAAAAATTGGAGACAAACTTAAAGCCAAGGTAATTAAAATTGAAAATAGCAGAATTTACTTATCTCTTAAGTAAAGCTATAATATAAAAAATGAAAGGTTTACTAAAAAACTTTATCATTGTTATTTTTATCCTTCTTGTTATCTCAGGGGTTTTTGCCCTATTAAATCCTGAGGCCTTTGAAAAAAGTGAAGAAATTCCTTTAAGCCAATTGGCCCAGGATATCAAAGAAGATAAAATAGAAAAAATAACTGTATCAGGCAGTGAAATCATCTTGAGCTACACCTCAGGAGAAGAACTTATTTCTAGAAAAGAAGTAGGTATTTCTTTAAATGATTCTTTAGCTAGCTACGATCTTTCTGAAAAACTAAACACTCTTGATATTGTTATTATAGAAGAAGACGAAGGCATCTTAGGATGGCTTCTGCCTTTATCTTTTATCTTGCCATTATTACTGTTTGGCTTTTTCTTTTTAATGATGTTTAAAGGTAGTAGAGGAGGTGGGCCAGGTGGAGGTGGCCAATTTAGCTTCTTAAAAGCACCTGCTAAAATGTTTGGTGATAATAAAGATGGTAAAAAAACAGAAAAGATAACTTTTAAAGATATTGCTGATTTAAAAGAAGCCAAAGAAGAAATCCAAGAAGTAATGGATTTTCTAAAAAACCCTAAGAAATATTCTGTCATGGGAGCCCGTATTCCAAGAGGTGTTTTACTAGTAGGCCCCCCAGGCACAGGCAAGACAATGCTAGCTAGAGCTGTAGCTAACGAAAGTGGTGTGCCATTCTTTTCTATTGCTGGCTCTGCTTTTGTAGAATTATTTGTCGGTGTAGGAAGTGCCCGGGTAAGGTCACTTTTTGCTGAGGCAAAGAAACAATCCCCTTCTTTAATCTTTATTGATGAACTAGATGCTATTGGTAAAATGAGAATGCCAGGTATAGGTGGTGGGCACGATGAAAGAGAACAAACCTTAAACCAAATCTTAGCTGAAATGGATGGCTTTGAAAGAGACACCGGAGTGATTATTATGGCTGCTACTAATGCCCCTCAAGTATTAGACCCAGCACTATTAAGAGCTGGTAGATTTGATAGAAGAATTGTTTTTGACTTACCAGATGTAAAGGGCAGAGAAGAAATATTACAAATTCATTCTAGGGGTAAGCCAATGGCCATGGATGTAAATATTAAAGAAGTCGCTGAAAGAACACCAGGCTTTTCTGGAGCAGACTTAGCTAACCTAGTTAATGAAGCAGCTATTTTGTCTGCTAGGCGTAACAAGCAAAAGATATATCAACCAGAGTTATTAGAATCAATTGAAAAAGTATTACTAGGGCCAGAGAGAAAAAGCCATCTATTATCAGGTAAAGAAAAAGAGTTATCTGCTTATCACGAAGCAGGTCACGCTTTAGTCTCATCTACTCTAGATAATGCTGAGGAAGTTAGAAAAGTATCAATTGTTTCTCGTGGTATGGCTGCTGGTTATACTTTAGTATTGCCTAAAAGAGAAAAAAGGATAAAAACTAAATCAGAGTTTTTAGCAGAGCTAGCAGTATTGTTAGCAGGCTACGCTACGGAAAAGATAATCTTTAAGGAGATATCAACTGGGGCTTCTAATGATTTAGAAAAAGCTAGCATTATAGCCAGAGCCTTAGTAACTAAGTATGGTATGAGTAAATTAGGACCAGTTACTTTTGGCAAAAGAGAAGGCTTACCATTTTTAGGATGGGATCAAGAATCAGAGAAAAACTATTCTGAATCTGTAGCCACCCAAATAGATAAAGAGACTGATAGGTTTATCAAAGAAGCAGAAGCTACTGCAGATAAGCTAATCAGACAAAAAATAAATATCTTGAAACGAATTGCCACCACCCTAATAGAAAAAGAAACTATTGAAAAAGACGAATTTGACTTACTCGTCAACACCAAATCAAAAAAACCTAGCACTCAATCTTCTCCTTCTTCTCACGCAACTCCAACCACATAAAATTAAATAACCATGGGTCTGTAGCTCAGTCGGTAAGAGCGTGTAACTTATAATTACAAGGTCCTGGGTTCAAGTCCCAGCAGACCCACACAAAGTTATCCACAAGATCATCCTTGTTGAATCGTACAATGGATGATATACTGGATACAATGATTTCACAATGGTACGAACTAAAACCGAAAGCGATCGAATTACGAAAGCAAGGTTTTTCTATTCGTGACATTGAAATCAAGTTGGGTATTCCACGCTCAACTCTTAGTGGTTGGTTAAAAAATATCAAGCTCACTAAAAAACAAAGAGAGAGACTAAAACAGAATTGGCTTAATGCCCTGGCAAAGGCACGCAAAAAAGCCGTGTTATGGCATAACGCCCAAAAAACGAAAAGAATTGAGAACGCACAAAAAAGTGCAAGACAAACTCTCGATAATCTTGATTTAACAAATAAAGCTGTTGTTGAATTAGCACTTGCTATGTTATACATGGGAGAAGGAAGTAAAAAGTCACAAGAGACAGCTCTATCTAATTCTGACCCTTTAATATTAAAATTATTTCTTGCAACCTTAAAGAATATCTACGCTGTCCAAACTCGTAACATTAGATGTGAGCTACATTTAAGAGCTGATCAAGACCCAGAAACAATGAAGCATTTCTGGGCGAAAGAATTAAATTTGCCATTGGAAAACTTTAGATATATTTCTATTGACAAAAGAACAATAGGCAAAAAGACATATCCTCATTATAAAGGCGTGTGTGCTGTAAAATGCGGACCCGTGGCTATTCAAAGAAAATTATTACATCTTAGTAAGTTATTTTGTGAGTATGTATCAAAAAATTATTCGGGCGTGTAGCTCAGTTGGTTAGAGCGTTTGATCGACATTCAAAAGGCCCCCCGTTCGAGTCGGGGCACGCCCACATAATAACCATCAAACCCGGCATCCCAGCCGGCTGTTTGTTTTTTTAAGCCTAACCCCTTGAAATTTAGAGGGATTTCTGCTAAATTAAGAGCATACAATTAATATATGACAAACAAAACACAAGAATTTACAAAAGAGTTTTTAAAGACTAATTTGCCGGATATAAAGCCGGGAGATATTGTTAAGGTACATCAGAAAATTAAGGAGGGTGATAAAGAACGTATCCAAGTTTTTGAGGGTGTGGTTTTAGCCTTAAAGCACGGTAAAGGTATTACTGGTACTTTCACTGTTAGAAAAATCATCTCTGGAATTGGTGTAGAAAAAACCTATCCATTACATTCTCCAAATATTGAAAAAGTAGAGATTGTTTCTAGAAGTAAGATACGAAGATCTAAACTATATTACCTAAGAAACTTAACTGGTAAAAAAGCTAAACTAAAAAGAAAAGAATATGTCCCTGGTGCAGAGATTGTTGAGGAAAAAGAAACCCCTCAACCAGAGCCAGAGATAAAACCAGAATCTACTGAAACTCCAAAACAAGAAGCAGTGGTAGAAAAAAAGGAAACCACTCAACCAGAGGAAAAACCTGAAGATAAAAAATCAGAGTAGTTTTGCCCAGGTGCTGTAATCGGTAGCCAGGCTAGATTGAGGTTCTAGTGGGCATTAGCCCGTGTGGGTTCAAGTCCCACCCTGGGCACATAAACTAAAAACTGAGGGCGATTAGCTCAGTTGGCCAGAGCGCCGCGTTTACATCGCGGATGCCGTAGGTTCGAATCCTGCATCGCCCACAATTATAACGAAATATAGCATTGCCGCGGTAGCTCAGAAGTAGAGCATTTCTCTGAAAAAGAAAGGGTGGTCGGAGCGTTACCGACCCGCGGCACACAGAAAGTTATCCACAATTTTGTTCCTTGAATATTTTGAACCGTTGTCGTATAATTAATATAATGATAATAAGAGTTCAAATATATAATCATGCGTAACGACAAACATTTAGCAATTCAGTTAAGGAAAAAGGGGTTGAGTTATAATAAAATCTCAAAAGAATTAGGAATACCAAAAAGCACTATGCACTATTGGTTTAGAGATGAAGTATGGTCCCAAAAAATAAAAGAGGAGCTTAATAGAAAAAATATCTACGTAGCTAAGAAACGATTAAGAAAAATTATAATAAAAAGGCAGGCCTATTGGGAAAAATGGCGCGAAGAACATCGCCAAGAAGCTAGAAAGGAATTTCCAAAATTAAAAAACAATCCCCTATTTATATCTGGAATAATGCTTTACTGGGGCGAAGGCGATAGCGTTTTAAAAAATTGTATTGTAAGCTTAGCAAACACTGATCCAGAAATGATTAGAATATTCTCTGCATTTCTTCAAAAGATTTGTCGTACTCCTAAGGAAAAAATTAGAATTTTTCTTAATCTTTATCCAGATTTAAATGATGATATTTGTAAAAAATTTTGGAGTAAAATCTCTGGCATCCCAACAGAACAATTTACAAAAACTCAATTCATCGAAGGCAGACATCCAACGAAACGATTAGAATACGGAGTATGTCATATTCGGCTTAGTAGTAGAGGATTAAAAGAAAAAATCTTTGTTTGGTTAAAATTATATCAAAAAAAACTGAAATAGACACTTTGCGGGTGTCGTATAGTGGCTATTATAAAACGTTGCCAACGTTTAGACGGCGGTTCGATCCCGCTCACCCGCTCCACAAGAATACTCTTGATTTAGGGTTGACAAACACCAATAATCGTGCTACAATTAGGATAAATTATGTTAACAGATAAAAAACTTTATTCTTTAACTCTAACTGTTTTAGTTGGTGTTTGTGCCAGCTACTTTGCTTTTGGTATTTTTACTCAAAATGCCCTAAATACTGTTATTATCCCTGAAGTTGATATTTCTCAAGGCACTACTTTAGTAGCTATATCCTTACCCCCTGCCCCACAAGTAACGAATAAAGTAGATGTATTTGTTACTGCTTACTCATCTACTCCAGACCAAACAGACGACACTCCGTTTATTACTGCTTCTGGTGAAATGGTAAGAGATGGTATTATTGCTAATAACCTATTAAGTTTTGGTACAGCTGTTAGAATGCCTGAATTATTTAATGATAAAATCTTTATTGTAAAAGACAGAATGCACAGGAGAAAAAGTGATAATCATTTTGATATTTGGTTCCCAACTAAGGAACAAGCTATAGAATTTGGCGCTCAAACCGCCACCCTAGAAATCCTAGCAAACTAATTAAATATATAACAAAAACAAAAAAGGAGCTCAGCTCCTTTTTTGTTTTACATGTGCCCAGGGTGGGAGTCGAACCCACACGAGGAAAAAACCTCACTTGGTTTTAAGCCAAGACTGTCTACCATTCCAGCACCTGGGCTTATTTTTTTCTATTAAGACCTCTATAGTTATCTTTTAAACTATGGCAATTCGGACACAAAATTATTAAATTTTTTAACCTATGATCACGAGCATTACCATTAATATGATGGAGCTCAAGTGGTAACCTACCATTTAATGCTTCCTGAGCCCAACCACATTGCTCGCAATGTTTTGGTTTTATATTCTCTTTAAATAATCTATTCTTCAATGTATGGCTCTGGAAATCACTACCATTTATTAAAATTTTACCTAAGGGTATCCTAGGCTTGGCATTAGGAAATCTCATTCCTTTATTCCAGCCACGCCCTGTAAAATGTGATACATCAAGACTATACTCTTTTATATATTTCTTAATTTGAGCATAATTGCCTCCTGCCTGTTTCAAATTTAAATCTTTAAGTGCTTGCCTGTAACTATAGGATTCCTTAACAGCTTTCTTTAATTGTTGTACTGTCCAACTTCTTTTTTTCATAGCTTTATTATATCATACGGTAAAGATATATACAATAAAGCACTCTTTTCGATTACCCTTATGAGGTGTGGGCGGGAATCGAACCCACGTATATTGGTTTTGCAAACCAATGCCTTAACCGCTTGGCTACCACACCCTTATCCATATTAAACCCTAAAATTATAAACTTTACAAGCTGTCTTTTTCTTTGTCTTCACGGAAGACTTGTAGAATATCATTTTCTTCTACTTGTATATCTGCCTCTAACATTAAACCAGCTTCTTTGCCTTTTTCTACTTTACCTACTTCTTTTTTATCTTGTTGTAGGCCTTTAATCCTACCTGCACCAATAACCTCTTCATCTCTTAAAATCTCTACTTTAGTGTTCTTAGTAAGCTCCCCGTCAGATACTTTACCACCAATCACTTGTTGCGATTTACTTTGCTTAAACAAATGAGTGATTTTAAACTTAGCTAGATCAACTCGCTTTGTCACTGGAGACAAAATATTAAGCATGGTCTTTCTTACTTCTTGAACTAATTCATAAATAACATCAAAAGTTTTAATTGGTATATCCTTTTGATCCGCCATCACTTTTATATCCCCCGATGTTTTCACTCTAAAACCAAATATCCTTGCCTTACCATTTTCTGCTAACAATACATCACTAGCTGAAACATCACCTGCCTCTGATTTTAAAATCCTTAAAAATACTTTGTCCTGTGGTAGGTTCTTTAAAATACCCTCTAATGCCTCCGCTGATCCCAATACATCTGTTTTTAATATTAAATTTAAAATCTTAATGCCATCTTCCACATTAACTACAGCACTAGAAAACCTTTCTTTTTCATCTTTTTTAGCTGCCGCTTGTGCCTCTTCTAAAGAACTGTAAACTTTAAATCCAACGCCTACTTCAGGTGGCTGATTAAAGCCAAGTACTGTAACTGGCTGAGAAGATACTGCCTGATCAATACTTTTACCCTTAAAATCACTCAAACTTCTAATCTTGCCGTAAGCTGAACCAGCAGTAATTATTGTGTTATTATCTAAAGTACCTTTTCGCACTACCAAGCTAGCAATAGGGCCTTTTTGTGGATCCATAAAACTTTCTATTACTACACCTTCAGATGGGCTCTCATTGTCTGCTTCAA
>CAYOFM010000015.1:0-11442 GCA_964403365.1 uncultured Candidatus Saccharibacteria bacterium
ACTACTATGACATTTCTAAATCCCTCTACTATGACATTATCATTTCCGTGTTACATAGCTGTACATTTGTTCAAGTGAATTAAAAATGAAAAACAATACGAAGAAAACATTAAAGATTTATTTAAAAGCAGCTTTGAAATACAAGCTGGCTGGTTTTTTTATTGTTGTTTCTGTAATTATTGGTTCAGGAGTGAGTATTATTAGTGCTTTATACCTAGCTGAGTTTTTTAATGGTTTAGCTCTTGGGGATGTCAGCCCAACAGCAGTGCAAAGCTTAATGCACCTTTTGGTTATCTTTAGTGCTTTTGAGGTAGTAGGTTGGTTTGCTTGGCGAGGAGCTACTTTTATCACCACCTATTTCCAAACACATATTTTAGCTGATTTAAGTGAGCAGGCTTTTAAATATTTACATAAACATTCATTTAGTTTTTTTAATAATAATTTTGTTGGTTCATTAGTTAAACGAGTAAAATGGTTTAGTAGGGCTTTTGAGGTGGTAGCTGATCAAATTACTTGGCATTTATTGCCTTTAGTAGTTAATATCTCGCTAATTATTATTATTCTTTTTTCTCGTAGTTATTTATTGGGCTTAGGTTTATCAGTTTGGTTGGTTTTGTTTTTAACTATTAATCTTCTATTTACAAAGTATAAAATAAAGTATGATATTGCTAAAGCTAAGAAAGAGACCGAGACAACAGGCGTATTAGCAGATACTATCACTAATAATAAGGCAGTAAAGTTGTTTAATGGGTATCAGGGTGAGGTAAAGAGATTTGGTAAGGTGGTTAATGAACTCCGAGTGATGCAGCGTTTTGCTTGGAACTTAGATAACTTTTTTGAAGCAGTGCAAGGGGTTTTAATGGTTACACTAATGGTAGGTATTCTATTTTTATCTTTAAAGCTGTGGCAAAAAGGTATTTTGCAAGTTGGTGATTTTGTTTTAATTCAGTTCTATTTATTTAGAATTTTCAGGCATGTCTGGGACTTTGGTAAGGTTTTAAGAAGAATGTATCAGGCCTTAGCAGATGCAGAAGAGATGACAGAGATTTTAAACACACCACATGAAATTACAGACATACCTAGTGCTAAGAAGCTAAAGGTGGATAGGGGAGAAGTAATTTTTGAAAATGTGGATTTCTATTATCATCAAACTAGAAAAGTTTTAGATAAGTTTAGCTTATCAATAAAAAGTAAAGAAAGATTGGCTTTAATTGGGCCATCAGGGGCTGGTAAAACTACCATTGTCACAACCTTGCTCCGAATGAGAGATGTAGATGCTGGAAAGGTTTTAATTGATAAACAAAACATTGCTAAAGTAACTCAGGAAAGTTTACGAGGTGCTATTAGCTTAGTGCCCCAAAGTCCTATTTTATTTCACCGAACAATTATGGATAATATCCGTTATGGCAGGTTGGGTGCTACAAATAGCGAAGTAATGGAAGCTGCTAAAAAGGCATACTGTCATGATTTTATCATCGGCTTAAGCAGTGGGTATAATACTTTTGTGGGCGAAAGAGGTATAAAGTTATCAGGAGGAGAAAGGCAAAGAGTGGCTATTGCCAGAGCTATTTTGCGAGATACGCCGATTTTAGTACTGGACGAAGCAACTTCTAGTTTAGATTCAGAATCAGAGAGATTAATCCAAAAAGCTATGGAACAGTTAATGAAGAATAAAACAGTTATTGCTATTGCTCATAGGTTAAGCACTATTAGAAAAATGGATAGAATCGTTGTTATTGATAAGGGTAAGATTGTAGAGCAGGGGAGCCACGCAGAACTTATCTCTAAAGCCAGAGGGAAATATAAGAAGCTATGGGATATCCAAGCTGGCAGTTTTGTGGAATAAAATATGTTAATCAAAGTAAAAGTTTGGGTGGGGGAGAAGAAAGAGGGGATTGTCCGAAAGGGAGAGGATAGTTTTGAGGTGCGGGTGAGGGAGAAAGCAGAGCAAGGAAGGGCGAATCAGCGTGTGGGGGAGTTATTGGCTGAATTTTTCGAGCTTGACACAAGACAGGGAAAACAAGTACAATTAGTTAAGGGAAGCAAGTCGCGTAATAAGATATACAAAATCCATGACAGCAATTAGAACAATTTATTTATATTTATTTGTCTTGGTTGGTTTAACGCTTTTAGTAATTGGTGGGGTGATGTTAGTTAACCTTGGATTAAAAATGACCATTTTTAGGCAGGCAGATGTTGATAGAATGTCTATGCCTCCAACTCGTATTTTTTCTATCTCTCCTGATAAAACAATTACTGAAGAAGGTTTTGTCTCAGCAGTAGAAAAGTGTGAGGAGAAATGCGAGCTAGATGATGAACAAAAAGAGCAGTTAAATAACTGGCTTCGAGATTATGAAATATGGCAAGTGCAAGAAGCAAGTATTAGTTATACTACTCAGCGCAGGCAACAAAGTGCCTCGTTTGCTATTGCTATGATTTTAATTGGCTTACCATTGTATCTCTATCACTGGTCAGTAATTAAAAAAGAAACTAAAAATAAAAAAGCGTAAAAGTGTATTTTACTCCCACCCTTGTCATAAATAGCAGGGGTGGGTTTTAGTTTGCAAACAAATAAACAAAAAGGTAGATTTAGGTTATGAACAAAGTAAATCAAAATAATTTGTATAAGCCATTGGCAGATAGGATGAGACCAAGCAGATTGTCAGAGTTTTTAGGGCAGGAAGAAATAGTTGGTCAAGGTAAGTTATTAAAACAAGCTATTGAACAGGACAAACTGCCATCGATGATCCTTTGGGGTCCGCCTGGCTCTGGCAAAACCACTCTTGCTTTCATTATCGCTCAACAAACCAAGGCTCATTTTCATCAAATGAGTGCTGTTTCATCTGGTTTAAAAGATTTAAGAGAAGTAATCCAAGAGGCAGAGATGAACCAGCGTTTAGGTGAAAGAACTATTTTGTTTATAGATGAAATACACCGTTGGAATAAAAAACAACAAGATGCTTTGTTGCCTTATGTAGAGCACGGCACCATTACTTTAATTGGCGCTACTACAGAGAACCCTAGTTTTGAGGTAGTTAGTGCGCTTTTATCCAGATCACGAGTTTTTGTTTTAAAACAATTAAACACAGAGCAGTTAGTAGAGATTATTAAAAGGGCAGTTAAAGACAAAGAAAAAGGTTTAGGTAATTTAGAACTTAAAATTAGCAAAGATAACATTAAATTAATGGCTAATATGAGCAACGGTGATGCCCGCACTGCTTTAAGTGTTTTAGAATACGCTGCTTCTATTTCTAAAACAATTACTAAAGAGATTGTTAAAGAGGCGTTTCAAAAGTCTCATTTAATGTATGATAAGGGCGGTGATGAGCATTATAATATAATCTCAGCTTTGCATAAATCAATGAGGGGGAGTGATGCTAATGCAGCTTTGTATTGGTTAGCCAGAATGTTAGAAGCAGGGGAGGATCCTTTATACATTGCTCGGCGAGTAGTGCGATTTGCTAGTGAGGATATTGGCTTAGCTAATTCTAGGGCTTTAGAGCAAGCTGTTTCAGCTTACCAAGCTTGCCACTTTATTGGTATGCCCGAGTGCAATGTGATTCTAGCCCAAGCTGTTGTTTATATGGCTAAATGTAAAAAATCTAACGAGCTTTATGTGGCTTATGCTAAAGCAGCTCAAGATGTCAAAGAGCACGGTAACTTACCAGTACCCTTGCATATCAGAAACGCACCAACTGATTTAATGAAAGATTTAGGCTATGGCAAGGATTACAAATACAGCCCTGACCATGATTACAAAGAAGATCAAGAATACCTCCCTGACAAACTCAAAGGCAAGAAATATTTGCAAAATTAGTAAAATTTGACATTAAGTTTGGGGGGAGTATAATTAGTGTATATGTTAACTCCAGAAGATATCCAAAATTTAATAGAGGCAGAAAGAGCTGTTTTTGCAACTAAACAGGACTTTGACGAATTAAGAAAGGATTTTTCTACCTTAGCAACTAGCGTGGATACTTACGCCAAAAAAGCAGATACATATTTTCAGGAGATGGTTATGCTTAGTCACAAGGTTGATCGTCACGAAAAGTGGATTAAACAAATTGCAAAGAAGGCAGGAGTGCAATTATCTTATTAATTCTTAATTATATAATGCGGAAAACTGATTAATTTTAGCGGAGCCCTTTGATGGGTTTTTAATTTTTACTATTATTATGATTTGTCCAAAACATATTTGTTGTGATTGTGGGGAGCACTTAAAGTTTTTAGCTCATAAGTTGCCGTTAACTGATAAAGAGTTTGAAATAATGCAAACTCCGCAGAATATTATAGATTTTAAAATACCATTTGTCAGAGATAATGGTGAGGAAATAAAACTGGATGCTTTTAGGGTGCAGTATAATAATGCTTTAGGACCATACAAAGGAGGGGTTAGGTTTCATCAAGATGTGCATTTAGATGAAGTAAAACTTTTATCTTTTTTAATGGCTTTAAAATGTTCGTTAGTTGGTTTGCCATTGGGAGGCGGTAAAGGCGGGGTAGCGATTGATGCCCATAATTTATCTAAAAAAGAATTAGAACAAATTAGTAGAAAATACATACAGGGGATTTATAACTATATTGGGCAGGACAAAGATATTCCAGCACCTGATATAAATACTAATGGAGAAGTGATGGCTTGGATGGTAGATGAATATACTAGCATTACTGGTAAAAATGAGCCAGCAGTAATTACTGGCAAACCAATTGAAATAGGGGGATCTTTGGGTAGGGACAGAGCCACGGCTATGGGCGGGGCTTTTGTTTTACAAAAAATACTAGGGCAGCCCTCGTCAGGGTCTGACAAGGGCTGCCCTAGTGTAGCTATACAGGGGTTTGGTAAGGTAGGTGGAGCATTAGCTAGAATATTATATGATTGGGGTTATAAGATAATTGCAGTAAGTGATCATAATGGAGGAGTGTATGCTAAAGATGGATTAAAAATGAAACAAGATGTAAAACATATTGATGAGTTACAGGGAGAAAAGATTACTAACCAAGAATTACTAGCATTAGATTGTGATGTATTAGTGCCAGCGGCTATTTGTCATCAGTTAAACAAAGAAAATGCAGATGAAGTAAAAGCAAAAATAGTTTTAGAAATGGCCAATGCACCCACTACACCAGAGGCAGATAAGATATTTGATCAAAATAAAGTGTTGGTGGTGCCAGATATATTAGCTAATAGTGGGGGAGTGATTGTTAGCTATTTTGAATGGTTGCAAAATAGAGCAGAGGAACACTGGACAGAAAGCCAGGTTTTTGCTAAATTAAAAACACAGATTATTGATGCACTTAGCAGGGTGTTGAGTGTAAGTAAAGAAAAAAGCTGCGACTTGAGAAGTGCAGCAAACATTATTGCGATAAGGAGGATTTTAGAAGCGGAAAAGGTACGAGGTAGGATTTAAAAACTAAAAAGGAGAAAACATTGGGAGAAAGACCTAAGAATGGGTACGTTAAAGGCAAGAAGAATCAGTCAACTCAACAAGCAGTGCGGTCAGCAAGGAATCGGCCTAAGCACATTGTTCCGATTGTAATTAAAAGTATAACTTATGCTTCAATTACAAGAATAGCAATCAAATATATTGGTCCTTGAAGTTTTATTCAACTCGGCGGACGTATTCAGCGTTTGTCGTGTTGACCTCAACTACGTCCCCGTTTTCTACAAAGAGCGGGGCGTTTATTTTAGCGCCGGACTCTAGGGTTACTTGTTTGGTGCCTGCCTCTGCTCTGTTACCACGCACTGCTGGTGGTGCTTCTGTTACTTTTAGTTGTACTTTTACAGGGATATCAATGCCAATGATTTTATCGTTAAAAATAATTCCTTTTACTGCTTGATTTTGTTTTAAAAACTGCGCACCTTCTCCTACTTGTTCTTTGGTTAATTCCATTCTTTTAGATTTCTCATCTTGATGAGAAAAAATATATTTATCTTTACTGGCATAAACAAAAACAAGACTTATAAAATTAGTTTCTGTTTCTTCAAACTCATATCCTTGATGAAATGTTTTAGAAACAGTATTGCTAGTAATTAGGTTTCTCAATTTAGTTTGCATTACAGAACTGCCTCTGCCTTTATACATTAAACTACTTTCTATTACTTGATGCGGTTGGTTGTTTAAAATAAAAAGAACTCCTTTTTTTAGTTCGTTATGTTTTAACATATATTATTAAGAAAAGTTTACTTCACTATTTTCCACTCTATCTTATCTTTTTTATCAGCAAATTCAAGCCATTCGCCATTAGCTGTAATAACAAACCATTTTTTATTCTTTTCTCTCATTTCTTGACCTTCATAAAAAGCTTTTTTCTTTAGTTTTTTAGGTTTAAGCTTATCAAGCTCTAGCCATTTTTTAATAACTGTATCAATTGTATAATCAATATCTCGCGAATTAGCCCAGTCAGCTACTGTTTTAATGGATTTTTTAGCTTTGGTTATTGAATAGTTTGTTAATTCGAGCAGTTCTTTAGCCGGCCTTGTGTACCGGGCATAAATAATTTGTTTTTTCTTAGCCTGTTTTTTTAAACTTTGTAAGCTGATATTTTTTGTTTCAAAATAATGGGTGATGACTTGCCTAATAGCGGTTTCCTTTTTTAGTTTTTCATAAAAACTTATTTTCTTCTTTTTTAAATACTCTTCAATCTTTTCAGCACTGCTTTTGCCAATACCTGAGATACTTTCAATTCCCTTTATCCCTTTTTTGTGATAAATTACTAAGATATTCTCAGAGAGTTTTTCTAAAGAATCAGCTACTTTTTGATAGGCCTTTATTCTAAAAACAGTTTCTCCTTTTATATCAAGTAATTCTCCTATACTTCTAAATATGGTAGCAATTTTTTGATTGTTAGTTTGTTTATTCATTTTCAAAGATATCTTTTATTCTGCCTGATTCTTCTACTAAAATGTCACCATCATAATCTGCATTATGGGCTGTAGTGCCTTGATAACGAGGCTTGCGTTGATCTAAATGAATACTCATATCTATCACATCAGAAGATTTATCATCTCTAACATATAGATGAAACCGAGGGTAAAAGTTTGAACCAAGTGGTCTAATGTAGCCATCAGCGTGAGGGCGGTATCTGGCTTGCCTCAACAAACTGTGTATATTTTCCTTTGTTTTGTTTTGTACTTGAAACTTCATATTATATTTTTCTATTTATTTACTATACCATTTTCAGCCAAAAGAAAAAGGGCGAATAATCTGTTTACACAGTTTACCGCCCGAGTTTGAGAAATTTCGCTAACTGTTTGCCGAAACCTCCACAACACACTATAAATCCTGGGATAATTAAAATAATGGTAAGTAAAGTTTTTATAGTAATCAACCTCCTTTATTTATTTTTTAAGCATTAACTTAGTTTCATTACTTCAAATTTAACAGTTTTTCTGTTAGAATGCAAATATGAAGAGATTATTTGTGGCAGTTAATTTGGCGGATGAGGTGAAGGAAGAATTAGAAGAGGTGAAGCAGAGTGTTATTAATCTTTTTGATATGGGAGTGGGAGAGCAGGTAGCTAAATGGGTTAAAAAGGAAAATATGCATATTACTATGCAATTTATTGGCGAGATAAAAGATGAACAATTGCCTGAAATTATTAAGCAAGTTGAAGAAAAAGTGGCAAGTTGGCGAAAGTTTAAAGTAAGAATTGGCAGAGTCAGTTATGGAGCTATGGATAGGGGAGTACCACGCTTGATTTGGGCAGAAATAGATGGTAATAAAGACTTAGAGTGTGTAGCTAATATACTAGATAATAAAAACTTTAAACCACATATAACTTTAGGTAGAGTAAGGCAATGGGTTTGGAGAAAAATAGATCCAGAAGAGCAACCTAATATTGAGCAAGATCTTGATATTAAGTTTGAAGTCAGTAATATAGATATTATGGAGAGTAAATTAAGTCGTACTGGTCCAGTTTATTCAATTTTTAAAAAAATAGATTTATTATGAAGATACATTTTATTGGCATTGGTGGAATTGGGGTTTCTGGTTTAGCTAATGTTTATTTACAAAAAGGAGATACTGTGCAGGGCTCTGATAGCGAGCAATCTGAAATAACAGACTGGCTCTTACAACAAGGGGCTGATGTTTTGATAGGACATAAGTCAGACAACATTAGTACGGACATTGACCTACTTATATATAGTGAGGCAGTAGGGGAGGATAATGTAGAGCTTGTCCGAGCTAAGGAACTAGGGATTAAGTGTTTATCTGGGGCAGAAGCTTTAGCAGAGTTTGCTAAGGACTATTTTTTAATTGCTGTCAGTGGAATGCATGGTAAAACAACCACAGCTTCAATGGTGGCTAAAGTCCTAACAGATACCGGACTTGACCCAACCTATATTATTGGGACAAAGCAGGGGAGCCATTTGGGAAAGAGTAAATACTTAGTTATTGAAGCAGATGATTATAAGTCAAAACTGTTGAATTATTATCCAGATATTTTAGTTTTAACTAATATAGAAGAAGAACACATGGATTGGTTTAAGGATTTAGATCATATTATGGAAGTGTTTAAAAAATACATATCACAAGTAAAAAAAATATTAATTTATAACTCCGACGACAAAAATATTGCCTCGTTAATACTTCACGGCCGTGAAGTATTAACTGTTGAGAAAAGAGAGTATTCCTTACTGGCGAAAGCGTACGATCGTGAGGTTTCGCCAGTAATAGAGGAGTTGAGGAGGGTGTTAAAGGTGCCAGGGGAACATAATGTGAGTAATGCTTTGGCAGCTTTAGAAGTAGCACGTGCTTTAGGAATTGATGAGGGAAAAGCCATAGAGGTGCTTAGAGATTTTAAGGGTGCTTGGCGTAGGTTTGATGAAAAGATTAGCAATAGGGGAGTGATTGTTGTTTCTGATTATGCCCATCATCCTACAGAGATAAAAGCAACCCTGAAAGCGGGGAGAGAGAAATACCCTGACAAGAAAATATGGTGTGTGTTTCAGCCTCACCAATATCAAAGAACCCATTATTTATTTGATGACTTTGTTAAAGTATTCCAAGAGGCTATAAGTGAAAAATGGGTAGACAATCTTTTTATTACTGACATCTACGACGTAGCTGGTAGGGAAAACAAAGAAATAAAACAACAAGTGAGTGCCCAAAAGTTAGCTGATGCTATTGGCGTAGGGGTGGGATATTTGGAAAAAGATAAAATAACCGAATATTTACAGCAAAAAGTAGGGGACTCAGAAGTGATAATCATCATGGGCGCAGGTAATATATATAAATTAGTAGATGAGTTTTAGGGGGTGTGGATAACTTTATTTAGGGGGGGGTGTTGACAGGAGTTTTGAATGGGAGGATAATGGGGGAATAAAAAGTCATTCTCTTAATTTACTAACTTATTAAAGCTAGCAATAATTTTGTTAGCCATATTATGTTTGTTTCAAATTCTATAAAAGGTTTAGGCAAAACCTTTTCCATCAAAAAAATTGCCAAGAGTATTTTAGTTGTCGTCTTAAATACTAGTTTAGTTTTTGGGTCTTTAATCGGACCCTTTTTAATTGCTCCGCAAGTAGCCTATGCAGCAGCGCCTACTATAATGCATAGCTCTACCTATAAAGCAGAGGGCTCAGCTAGTGTTACTAGTGATCTCACTGTTTTTGCTATGGTTAATGATGATAGTTCAACAGCTACTACAACGTTAGCAGTTCAGGTGCATTATAAGAACGCTTCAGGAGATGCTTGGAATGCTACTACTAGTTGTGAATCAATTAGTAGCACTACTCTTTTTAGGTGTAGTATGAATGATGCCATTAGTGCTAGTGGCACTAGCCCACGTAGTTTTTATTACTATATTTCTGCTGGAGATGGTAGTGCTACTACTGCTATATCTTATGCTTCAACCTTAACTGAAGCAGCAGCTGAAGCGGATCCTTTTGTAGTTACAGTGGAGAATGCCCCAACTTGGCAGAATGGTTTTGATGGACGTTATGCAGATACTGGCGGTAGAGAAACATTAGGTACTAAAGATGGGCGTTGTTTTTCTTTATCAGTAGCTGGAACAAATGGCACTAGTACTGTTTATGTCGCTTCTACTACTGAAAATATGCTTGCCTTTGGTAATGAGCAAAATACTTGGATTGGGATAGCTAGCCAAGAAAAGTTCCAGATTCTATCCACTAGTACAGCTAATGTGTATGGCGGAGATCAATTACTTTTAAATTTGTCTGGATATCTAGATACTGATTACACTACCGACGGTTGCGTTGATAAGTTTTTAGGCGGAGTTAATGTTTGGATGTCTGGTCTGGGCGGACCAAATCATTTTGCTACTTCTTCAGCAGTAAACTCAACCAGTACTTTTGGTACATTTGTTCTTCGTGATGTGCCAGATGGTAGTTGGGATATAAGTGCTTTTAAAGATGGCTATTCTCCGGCTATGATGAACGGTATGTCTGTTTTCGGTGCTTCAACTAGTACGGTGGATCTATACTTGCCTTATGGTGAGTTTTTCGGCGGGGGAGATATGATGGGCAATTTTGTTATTTGGACAGCTCCAATGGAGGGTAGTATGGGTGCGCCAGTAGATATTGTTTTAGCTCAAACTAGTTACCCAACACTTATTGCTTTTCCTAATGATTTAGATTGGACTACAGCCAACACTACTAACATAGAATTAAAAACAGTTGGGTCAGATGGTTCCACCACAGCAGTAGCAGGTTATGAAGTTGGTTATCAAATAAAGAATGGTAATATCAGAAACAGTGCTGGCGCGGACCAAGGTTATAGCCTTGATCAGTACGATGCTTTACTGGTTATTTATTCTGCTACTGCCTTAGCCACTGGTACTGACTATATTATTAATATAACTGATGCAGTTAAAGATCCAAGTGGTGGGCCTGTTTCTGGTAATAATCCAGCAGGCGGGCATACTGTGTTTTTCTCAACTATGGGCGGTGATTTCAGTAGTCAAGATACTACTTTTATGACCACTAACTTTGGCGGCGGCGGCGGTTTTATGCCTCCATTTGTTAAAAATGTTATTCCTGATTGGGGAAAGGCCAATGTACCACTTAATGCTAAAATTGCTGTTGAGTTTGATCAAGCTATGGATTCTACTACTATCTCTGCCTCTACTATACAGGTATGGTCAATGGATGCTAGTTATAACGAATTAAGTCAAGTAGCCATGAGTAGTTATGCCTTAGATAGGGCTAGTAGTAAAGTAGCCATTCTTACGCCAACTGCTAATTTAGCAGCTAGCACTAATTATAAGATAAAGGTTTTGGGTGGGGTACAATCTAACTCTGGTATGAAGTTAGCCCCTCCAGGTATGGAAACTCAAATGATGTTTATGGCAGAGTTTGAAACCGGCACTGCAGCAGACACTACTGCACCAACTATCCGTGGTACTAGTTTAGATAGGTATCTGGCTAATGCTGTTTATTCTGGAGTACCTACTAGTGGTATGTTTAAGTTTTCGTTTAAT
>CAYOFM010000016.1:0-1829 GCA_964403365.1 uncultured Candidatus Saccharibacteria bacterium
GGATGATTATGTGAGTATCGGTGCAATAAACAATACAATGAACGGTGCAACTCTTAGTTTATGGGCATATTCAACACAAGTAGCTTCATATTATTTTATAGACCATGAGAGTCCAAGGTTTGCATTATATACTAACAGTAGTCAAGCCATTGATTTTTATCACGATGGTGCAAAAAGTACAAATTATAATCCTCCTGAGAATGAATGGTTCCATATTACTTTAACAATAGACGATACACCCAGTGATGGTTATATGCGTTTATATATAAATGGCGTTTTAGAAAATGAACAGGATACGAACATAGCTTCCTCTGATTTATTTTCTGGTACTTTATATATTGGAGCACGTTATAATGTAGATACTCCTTTCAACGGACTCATAGACGACGTCCGCATATACAACTACGCCCTTACCCCAACACAAATCCGCAACGTCTTTAACCAAGGTAGCAGTGTCCGCTTCGGCCCCGCCTCCGGCTTACCATAAGCAAATAAGCAAACTAGGGCAGCCCTCGTCAGAGGAGCTGACGAGGGCTGCCCTAGTAGAAGACCTTGACTTTCGATGATTGTCGAAATATAATGAAAATAGTATGAGAAAAATCGAAACAATTTGGCACCACATTTTACAACAAGCGTTAGAGAAAAAGGAGTATAGACATACCCAACAAAGTTTGGCAAAGCTTTTTGGGTACTCGCTTAGCACTGTTAATCATGCCTTAGCAGTACCCGAAAAAATAGGGGCTATCCGTAAAGAATCAAAGTTTTTTGTTTTGGTTAATTTTACTAAACTACTATACTATTGGGCGAGCGTCCGCAAATTGGACAGGGACATTATTTACCAAACCCACTACGAGGGGAATGTTTCTGAAATTGAAGGGCTTTTACCTCAAAAAAGCATTTACGCCTGTTATAGCGCAGCTAGATTAATCTTTAAAGAGCCACCAGCTGATTACTCTAAAGTTTATTTCTATTTTTCTAAAGAAGATTTAGAACAAGTTAAACAACGATTTCCTGTAGTAAAAATAAAAGAGTCGAATGTTTTTGTCCTTCAAGAGAATAAAGTTTTAACAGATTATGGAACAATTACCACTTTGCCTCAAACGTTTGTAGATGTTTGGAATCTAAAAGATTGGTACGGCCAAGATTTTATTCAAGCAATAGAAAAGAAAATCAATGCAATATTATCATAATTTAATCACAGAAAAGAGTTGGCAAGAACTACAATCCTTAAAAGGGTTGGTTGACTTTGTTTTAATTGGTGGCTGGGCAGTTTATCTTTATTCACGCGCTTTAAAGTCAAAGGATATAGACATTATTGTTGATTTTGACCAGTTGCCAATTTTAGGAAAAAACTATAATTTACAAAAGAATGAACGGTTAAATAAATACGAAGCGCGTAAAGGGGAAATAGAAATTGATATTTACTTACCGCATTTTTCAAAAATAGGCATTCCAGTAGAACGTTTACTCAAAGCGACTAAACAAGTTGATGGCTTTGTAGTGGTTGATCCAAACTATCTTTTAGCTTTAAAGATTTACACATTAAACCAAAGAGGTAGAAGTGCCAAGGGGCGTAAGGATTTTTTGGATATTATTTCGTTGATTTCATCAAAACAAATTGATTTATTACAAACCAAAAAAGTATTACAAGAATTTAAAATGGAACAAGAATTAAAAGTTTTTACGGAGTTTTTAAAAGAGTCCTCTCAAGTTGAAGAATTGGGTTTAAATGCACATAATTTTTCTAGGTTAAAAAAAGAAATAGTAGCTGGCTTAAAATGATTCAGAGGAGCTGACGAGGGCTGCCCTAGTATCCTAGTTGCATAAAA
>CAYOFM010000016.1:1929-11416 GCA_964403365.1 uncultured Candidatus Saccharibacteria bacterium
TAAAATGATTCAGAGGAGCTGACGAGGGCTGCCCTAGTATCCTAGTTGCATAAAACATATATTCCAATTATAATGATAAATAGTCATTAATAAATAATTAATAATAAATAATAATAAATAATAAAGTTTATGTTGAAAAAGATTACTAAGTTATGCATTTACGGGTTGGCATTATTAACCCCAATTTTCTTTCTCCCTTTCACGTTTGAAGCGTTTGAGTTTAACAAAGGTTATTTGCTTGTCATCTTAGTTTCTCTAGGTCTGTTAACTTGGCTGGGGAATATGGTTTTTCAAGAAAAAAAGGTTAAGTTCTTTAGAAGTAAAATAAATCTACTAGTTTTAGCGTTTTTGCTATCAGTAGTTCTAACTACTATATTTTCTAAAGATACTATGGTTAGTATTTATGGAGCCTATGGTAGATTTTGGCCAAGTTTGATTGGCTTTTTCTCGTTAGCAGGTGTTTACTTTTTATTCACTAACAATGTTAGTGAAGAGGGGATTAAGCCTCAATCATTAATTAAAGTATTTACTTTTTCTAGTTTAATAGTAGTTTTAACTTCTTTAGCTTCTATTTTTGGTTTGTGGCGATTGGTTACAAGAGTCATTCCTTTGCCAGCAGTAATGGGTGGCAGAAACTTTGTTTTAGTCTCTGGCTCTTTAGAAGCCTTAGCTATGTTTTTGGCTTTTATTACTGTAGTAATGTTGACCATGATAGCTGGGAGGAAGGATAAAAGCAAAAAGCAATCTATCGTTAACTATGTATTATTATTTGGTAGTTTAGCATTATTATTCATTGTTAACTTCTGGCCAGCTTGGCTTACAATGGCAATTTCTATGGTTGCCTTTTTAGCTTATGCTTTATGGAAAAGAGTATTTAAAGAAAATGTCAATCGATTAACCATGCCTATCTTATTTATGGTTGTTTCAATAATTTTGTTGTTTACTAATCCATTATCTGGTCTACTAAGCCAAAACAACACTACTAATAACCTACCAAGCGAGATATTATTAAGGCAAGGTGCTAGTTATAGGTTGGGGTTAAGTAGTATTAAGAGCGATCCAGCGTTTGGTTCTGGCTTGGGTAACTATATGTATTCTTTTGCTAAGAATAAACCAGGTACATTTTTAGAAAACAACCCACTTTGGTACTTAAGGATGGATAGATCAGGCAACCATATTTCTGAAGTAATGGCTACCGGCGGTATCGTTGGTTTGATTGCTTGGCTAGCACTAATTCTTGGCTTTTTATGGTTAGCTATGCGCAAAAAAGGATTACTAACTAACAACTATCTATTATTAACTGTTTTAACTGGCTTTATTGCCTTAACTGTAGCCCAAGCAGTTTATTATCAAAACACAGTTTTGGCTTTTAGCTTTTTTATGATGTTGGCTATGGGTGCATTACTAATGAAAGGGGATAAGAAAGAAAGAGAGTTTGACTTTAAAAAGTTTCCAGAGGTTGGCTTGGTCTTTAGTATTATCTTTTGGGTAGTAGTGGTAGGTGTGCTCTTTTTAATCTTTAACCTTGCTCAATATTATTTAGCCGATGTAAATTATAGGGGGTATTTGGAGAGCCAAGGCCAAAGTTTAGAAAAGTTAGAAAAAGCAACTAGGTTGGGCGATAGTAGAAGTACTTATCACATTGCCTTAGCCCGTGGATATTTAGCAGAGTTTTCTAAAGAGGTAAATAAACCAGAGCCAAATACTGAAACAGTAGGCAATTTAGTGGCTTTAGCTATTAGCGAAATTAGGAGAGCTACCGAGCTTAGCCCTAATCAAGTAGTAGCTCAAGAAGTATCTGGAGTGATTTATAGAGATATTCAGGGATTAGCCCAAGGAGCAGAAGAATGGGCCATAAAAAGCTTTGAAGCGGCTTTAGAGCTAGAGCCAAAAAATCCAGCCCTATTAACAGAGTTAGGTAAGCTAAGTGTGGGACAAGAGGATAATACAAAGGCCATTGAATTGTTTGATCAAGCTGTGGGCTTGAAAAGTGATTTTATAGATGCTAACTTACAGATAGCCTTTATTGATGAGAAAGAGGGCAGAATAGAAGAAGCAAAAACTAGGTTGGAGAACTTAGTAATCCGTAACCCTTATTCTACAGATGTCAGATTTCAACTAGGTAGGTTGTACTATAATCAAAATGAATTAAGTAATGCTGAAGGGCAGTTTGTCTTAGTTCTTCAATTATTCCCTAATCATTCTAATGCTTTATACTCTTTAGCATTGATATACGAGAGAAGGGATGAGATTACTAAGGCCTTGGCAGCTTTAAGAAGTGTGCTAGAACTTAACCCTGGTAATCAAGATGTGGCAAACAAGATAAAATCGTTAGAATAAATTAATGCCAGAGAAGAAAACTAAAACATCAGCTGTACCTTCCCCACGGAAGATTAAGATTAAGGTAGTTGGACTTGGTGGGGGAGGTGGCTCTATAGTTTGTGAAATGGCCCAAAGCTTAACGGGTATGAGTTTTGTAGTAGCTGATACAGATGTACGGCCCTTGCGAGGCAAGGCAAGTAACAAGGTAAGGCTGTTTCACTTTGGTGAAAAAATGATTGGCGGTATGGGTACTGGTATGGACCCTGTGATTGCTCATAAAGCAGCTATAGAAGAACAGGCTAAGATAGAAAAGATATTTGCTGGGCAGGATTTATGTATTTTAATTGGGGCTTTGGGTGGGGGAGTAGCCTCTGGAGCTGGACCTGTTTTTGCAGAGGCAGCTAAAAATCAAAAATGTATCACCTTAGGTATTTTTACTTTACCGTTTAACTTTGAAGGCGAAAACAAGATGAAAGTAGCTAAAAGAGCAGTGGCTAAACTAGAAGATAATTTATCTGGTATGATTATGGTGCCCAATGAAAAGATATTCCAAATTATTGATAAAAAAACACCCCTTAAACAAGCCCTTTCTAGTTTAAACCAAATTTTTGTTCGTTGGGTAGGGGATTTGTTAGAAATAATTAGCAGGCCTAACTTAATTAATATTGATTTTGCTGATTTAAAAACTATTTTAAAAGATTGGGGGCAGGATATATATTTTAGCCAAGCTATGGCATCTGGACCTAATAGAGTAGAAGAGATAACTAAAAAGATATTTGAGAATCCGTTGTTTGATAGTCCGCCTCAGTTTGCTAAACGTATCCTGTTTAACATTACTGGTGGTAAAGATTTATTATTAAAAGAAGTAGAAATAATTAGTAGCAGTATTGCTAAATTAAATCCACGTGCTAAGATTATTTTCGGTATTTCACAAATACCAGAGTACAAGGGAAAGATAAAGATAATGTTATTAGCAGTAAGTGGGAGGGGTAAGAATGGTCATAATAGTAGCCACGAGCATGAAAGTGTAGCAGTGGCCAATAACGCCAAAAACAGGAAATCTGTGTCTAAGGTTAAGAAAAAATCTGTTTCCAAGCAAGACAACAAAGAAAAAACCAAACAAAGGAGAAGTGCTGTGGAAATAAAAGAACAAAAAGAGGAGAATAATGACCAAGAATGGGCTGGAGGAGAGCCATCTTGGGAAGTACCAGCCTTTTTGAGAAATAAATTAGGGTAAGTTCAAGTTTACTAGGGCAGCCCTAGTAAAATGACTAGGGCAGCCCTAGTCATTTACTAGTAAATTGACTAGGGCTGCCCTAGTCATTTAGCCTAGTCATTTAATTAAACTATCAATATGGAAATAAAAAAAGTAGTTATTCCGGCAGCTGGATTAGGTACTAGGTTTTTACCCTTAACTAAGGTAATACCTAAACAACTTTTACCAGTAGTGGATGAGCCAATGATAAAACATATTGTTGAAGAAGCAATTAAATCTGACATTAGCCAGATAACTCTTGTGTTGGATGAAAACAATAATGATATTATAAGTTGCTTTAAAAAGAAGCAGAAATTAGAAACAACATTAAAAAAATGTGGTAAAAATGATTTGTTGAAAACATTACAATCGTTTGATAAAGATTTTGAAGGAGCTTCTTTTCATGTAGCTATCCAGCCCAAACCAAAAGGAGATGGGGATGCTATTTTAAGAGCAGAACAGTTAGTAGGCAAGGATCCATTTGGGGTAATGTTTTCAGATGATCTTTTTTATAGTAAAATTCCTGCTTTAGCCCAGATGAAAAAGATATTTGAAACATCAGGTAAACCAATTATTGGGCTTAAAAAAGTACCAGTAGATAAAGTTTCTTCTTATGGGGTAGCTGAAGTTGAGAAGATTGCTAGCCGGCTTTATAAAATAAAGGGGTTTGTGGAAAAGCCAGCTAAGGGAGATGCACCTTCTGATTTAGTGGCTTGTGGTAGATATATTTTAACTCCAGATGTATTTGGTTATCTAAAAAAAGCCAGCCCTACTAAGAAAGGAGAGATTATTTTAGCAGAAGCAATACAGGGTATGCTTAAAGACGGTAAAATTATCTTTGGTTATGAACTAGAAGGGGAGTGGCTTGAATGTGGCAAAAAAGAAGATTGGCTAAAAAGTAATTTGTTTTTATGCTTAAAGCACCCAGAGTATGGGCCAATACTGAAAACATTTTTGAAAAAAGGTATTTAATATGTACGATTTAATTATAATTGGTGGAGGACCGGCTGGTGTAAGTGCAGGTATTTATGCGGCGCGTAAGCGTCTTAACATTTTACTTTTAACTAAGGACTTTAAGGGGCAAATGGGTAAAACAGGAGAAATTGATAACTGGCCTGGTGATCCGATGATAACTGGCTTGGAATTGGCTAAAAAGTTTGAAGAGCATTTAAGGAAGTTTGATCTAGAGATAAAATTAGGCGAGGAAGCAATTAGTGCCAAGAAAGACAAACAAGGTTTTATTATCACTACTCAAAAAGGCAATAGCTATGTTGCTAAAACCTTAATTGTAGCTACTGGTAGAAAGCCACGTTTATTAAATGTGAAAGGAGAAAAAGAATTTGCTCACAAGGGGGTATCATATTGTAGTATATGTGATGCGCCTTTTTTTAATAATAAAAAAGTAATAGTAGTAGGCGGTGGTAATTCTGGCTTTGAAGCAGCATTAGACGTAGCCAAGTATGCTAGCCAAGTATTTATTTTTGAAAAAATGGATAAAGTAAGAGCTGATGAGATTTTGCAAAATAAAGCTAAACAATCAGGTATAGAAGTATTGGTTAATAAAGAGATCCTTGAGATAAAAGGTACTAACCAAGTAGAACAAGTTAATTTTAAAGATTTAAAAACTAAAAAAGAGGTTACTTGGGATATTGAAGGAGTGTTTGTAGATATTGGTTTTGCTCCGGCTACGGAGTTTGTTAAAAACCTAGTTAAATTGAATCAAAAAAGAGAAATTAAAGTAGATAAAGAAACCTGCCAATCATCAGTTAAGGGTGTGTATGGGGCAGGGGATAATAATGATATAAAATACAGGCAGATTATTACCGCAGCTAGTGAAGGAGCTAAATCTGCTCTTTCTGCTTACGAATTTTTGCATCATAATCATTAATTTATAATGAAAGTTGAATCGCTTACAGCGAAAACAATTTTAAACTCTAAGGGGAAAGAAACTGTAGAGGTACAGCTTAAAACCAATAAAGGTTTTTTTGTTGCTTCAGTGCCTGCAGGTATATCAACTGGTAGATACGAAGCTAAAAACTTGCCCGCCAAACAAGCTGTACTAAAAATAGAAAAAGTAATTGCCCCTAAGCTTGTTGGCCAAGAGTTTGAGTATCAAAAACAGGTTGATAATATTTTAATTGGGTTAGCTGGCAAGCAAAAAGCGAAAATAGGGGCTAATGCTTGCCTTGCAGTATCAATTGCTGTAGCCCGAGCATTGGCTAAATCAAAAAAACTCCCCCTATACCAATCATTCGATATCCGATATCGAACATTGATGCCCAGACCTTGTTTTAATGTTTTAGAGGGTGGTAGGCATACAAAAGGTGATTTAAGTATTCAAGAATTTATGGTTGTGCCAAATGCTAGCTCGTTTAAAGAAAACTTAAAAGCAGGCAAAAAGGTTTATAAACACTTAGGCGTAGTTTTAGAAAAAGTATTTGTCAATAAACAGCAGGCAGGAGATGAAGGTGGTTTTGCTCCACGAATTAATCAAACAGAACAGGTTTTTGCCTTATTAAAACAAGCAGTAGAAGAAGCACAAAAAGCAGGGCTGAAAACTAAAATAGAGCTTGGTTTAGATGTAGCTGCTTCAGAGTTTTACAAAAATAATTCACACTATTTATTTGAGGGGCGAAAACAGTCTGCCCGGGAATTAATAGCTTTTTATAAAACAATTATTGGTGAACATCCAATTATTTTTATTGAAGATCCGTTTAGCCAAGATGATTATTCTGCTTGGGCTGTATTTAAGCATCAAGCATTAAAATACTGGCCTAAGGGTTTAATAGTAGGGGATGATTTATTAGTCACTAATGTTGGAAGAATAGAAAAAGCCCAAAAGGCAGGTTTGTGCAATGCTATGATTTTAAAACCAAACCAAATAGGCACTGTTACTGAAGCACTCCAAGCAGCTAAGTTAGCTAAAGAATATGGCTGGAAAATAATTGTCTCACATAGGGGAGGGGAGACAGAAGATGATTTTATTGCTGATTTAGCCGTAGGCATTGGAGCAGATTTTATTAAATCTGGCGCCCCAGAACCAAAAGAGCGTCTGGCTAAGTATAAACGATTAGTAAAAATAGAAAAACAACTATAATTTATGCATAAATTAGTAATTATCAGGCATGGGGAAAGTGGGTGGAATAAGAAAAATCTATTTACTGGGTGGACTGATGTTGGCTTGTCTAAAAAGGGAGAAAAAGAAGCCAAACAAGCTGGCAAGATTTTAAAAAAACAAGGTTTTCAATTTGATAAGGTGTATTCATCTGTATTAAAAAGAGCCACTAAAACCCTAGACTTAGTTTTAAAAGAAATGGGGCAAGAAAAAGTGCCAGCAGAGTATGCTTGGCAGTTAAACGAAAGGCATTATGGAGCTTTGCAGGGCAAACATAAAAAAGAAACAGTTAAACAATACGGCAAGGAACAAGTATTTATTTGGCGCAGGAGTTTTAAAACTAAGCCACCAGCCTTAGACAAGCCAAGCCATTACTATCTGGGTGCGCCAGCAGTATTAACAGAATCTTTAGAAGATACTTGGGTTCGCATCTTACCTTTTTGGCAGGAAAAAGTAGAACCAGCTATTAGGGCAGGGGAGAGGTTGTTAATTTCAGCTCACGGTAGCACTTCTAGAGCTTTAATAAAATATTTAGATAATATCTCTGACAAAGATATAGAGAACATCAATGTACCAACTGGCATTCCATTGGTTTATGAACTAGACGATAATTTAAAACCAATTAAAAAATATTATCTAGGAGATGAAAAAAAGATTAAAAAAGCCACTAAGCTAGTAGAGGAACAAATAGATTTGCAAAAATAGGAAAGGTTTGGTATTATGGGGTATCTAAATAGTCAGTAATCATTAACCAATAATTATTAAATAGTAATTATTAAATAAATAATCAACTTATGTTCAATGAACCAAAAAATATCATTATCGCAGTTTTAGTGGTCATCTCTTTAGGATTCGCCTACCTTTATTTCGGCGCAGGCACAGGTGGTGCAGTTAGCGGGGCAGAAGTAGCTAATAACGCTATTGCCTACATTAACACCAGTATTTTACAGGGTAGTGCAGAAGCTAGTTTAGTTGGGGATGCTACTGAAGAAAACGGTTTGTATAAGTTTGCTATTAGTTTAAATGGCAATGAGTTCTTTTCTTATGCTACTAAAGATGGTCAATTATTTTTTCCAGAGGGGATTGCTTTAGTTGAAGACCCTCTTGAAGCAGATGCCCCAACTGAAACAGAAACTCCAGTAGTAGATTTAGAAATTAATGAGAATGATCATATCAGAGGCAATGAAAATGCTAACATAACCATTATGGAATACTCTGATTATCAATGTTCATTTTGTTTTCGGTTTCATAATACTATGAGAGAAGTGATGGAGAATTTTGCTGATGATGTCAGATGGGTTTACAGGCATTTTCCTTTAGATAGTATTCATCCTTCTGCTAGAAAAGCAGCTGAAGCAGCAGAATGTGCCGGTGATCAAGATAAGTTTTGGGAATATACTGATATGCTTTATGATAATCAAATTAGCATCAAGCCAGCATACTTTACAGAATTGGCAGAAGAGCTAAGTCTTGATACAGCAACTTTTGATGAGTGTGTTGATTCAGGTAAATATGCAGATAAAGTAGAGGCTGATTATCAATCTGGTATTACAGCTGGTGTAAGAGGCACCCCAGGAGGATTTATTAATGGTGAAACAATTGGTGGGGCTGTACCATTTGCTACTTTGGAACAAATGATTAATGATATTTTAGCTCAAAATGCAGAAGCTCCAGCAGAAGAGGGGAGCGAGGAGTAATAATCAATAATCAATAATCAATTATTTCTATGCCTAAAATTCGTATTTTTAGTACACCATCTTGCCCATACTGTGTTACTTTAAAAGAGTTTTTAAAAGCCAATAATGTTGAGTTTGAAGAGCTGGATGTATCTGTAGATATGGAAGCTCAAAAAGAAATGGTAGAGGCCACTGGCCAAATGGGTGTGCCAGTAAGTAAGATTGGCGAAGAATGGATAATCGGTTTTGACAAGCAAAAAATTAGTCAGATATTAAACATTAATCAATAATTGATTTTTATGGTAAATATTGCCATTAATGGTTTTGGTAGAATAGGGAGGACTACCGCTAAGGTAATTTTGGATAAGCATCCAGAATTAAAGATCGTGGCGATAAATGATTTAGCTGATAAGAAAACACTTAAACATTTGTTTAAGTATGATTCAATTTACGGTACTTATTTAAAAAAAGAGCTCAGGAGCTCTTTTTTTAGTAAAAAGAATCCTGCTAAATTGCCTTGGAAAAGATTAAAAGTAGATATTGTTTTAGAGTGTACTGGGCAGTTTAAAGATAAGAGTGCTAAAACGCATCTTAGGGCTGGAGCCAAACAAGTTATTATTTCTGCCCCACCAAAAGATAATAAAATCCCTGTTTATTTACCTGGAGTAAATGCTAAAGATTATAATCCAGAAAAAGATAAGGTAGTTTCTATGGGCTCTTGTACTACCAATGCCTTAGCACCTATTGTTAAAGTATTAGACAAAGAGTTTGGCATTAAAGCAGGGTTTTTAAATACTGTCCATAGTTATACTCCAAGCCAAAACTTAGCAGATGGGTTTCATAAGGATTTAAGAAGAGCCAGAGCAGCAGCTGAGAATATTATACCCACTACTACTGGAGCAGATGAAGCTGTAGAGCTAGCTTTACCAAATTTAAAGGGTAAATTAGATGGTTGGTCTTTAAGAGTGCCTACTGAGGCAGTTTCTATTGTGGATTTTGTGGTTCAATTAGAAAAACCAGTTATTAAAATTAGGGTTAATCAAGCCCTAGCCAAGGCATCTAGAAGTAAAGAGATGAGAAATGTTTTAGCGGTCAGTAAGGAGCCATTAGTTTCTTCGG
>CAYOFM010000017.1:0-11383 GCA_964403365.1 uncultured Candidatus Saccharibacteria bacterium
TTAATAATTTGTTTTCTTTTTTTAGTCATTAATTACAATCATGGCAACTCTTTCCATGCCATAATGCCAATTGGTGTCATTACCCTAACTGCAGAAGCATCAAGATCAGTTGTTGCAACTAAGTAGGCAGCTGAATTAGTATCTCCTGCAGTCATAGCTACTTTAACTACTCCCCTACCTTCTGCTATGGCATCAACTACTGAGATAATATCAAGTTTAATTATACCAATTGGTCCTTGTATTCTAATGTGTCCTATTGAAGTAGGGCCTCCTCCGCCACAATCATTATCATTTGAACCATCACATCCTGCAGGACAGCAACCATCACCATCAACACAAACAGTAATAATGGTGCTTTCACAGGAGTCTGTGCTTTCATTGCAAGTACAATCTGTTACGCAAGGGTCATCGCAAGGGGCGGAACAGTCACGAGTGCTTCCTAAGCAAGAACCATTGGAGCAAATATCACCTGTGGTACACCATTGTCCATCACTGCAAGATACGCCGTTTTTGCTTGCATCAGCCACACAGCTCCAATCATAATCAGGAGAGCCAGAACAGCTCGCTTTTTGACAAGTTGAACAGCTCGGAGGCTCACAGTCAGTTTCACAACTAGAACAGGTTTCCGTGCCATTACAAGCGCCATCACCACAAGCAGGTACTGGAGAACAGTTATTATCATTACCAGAATCACAGCCCGTAGGACAACAACCATCGTTGTCAATGCATAACGTTATGCATACATTGCATCGATCCACACACTCACTGTCAGCACAGTCAGTATCCCCATCAAAGTCATCATCAACTCCATTAGTGCAATTCTCAGGTATCATAGCAGAACAATGACAAGTTCCACCCCAAGTATCACATCGGCTAGTTAGAAAAGTTCCATATACATCCCATGTAGGATCTCCATTAATGCACGAAGAAACTTTTGTTGTACCCAAATCATAATTCGGAATTTCAATTTCACACTGCGGGACACTACAGAATATGGGTGGCGCGCCTCCAACACAACTCATACTTTGACAATCATCAGAAAAGCACCAAGCATCACAATAGCAAAACTCACCATCTGAACGCAAAGGATCTGGTAATGAGTATGTATCTTCAACAATTCCACTGCAGCTCTCCGGAAGGTCTTCCTGACATACGCAGGTATTGCCAACTCCACAATCAGCGCCCGTTATACTATAATGTACACTAATATAGAACTGATGAAGATCACCATTATCACAACATGCTCTGTTTATTGCCGAATCACAACCACCGTTGATCATATTATTCGTCAAACTACCATCATTTAAACAATAGCCGATTGGCCCAGTTGGCAGGCTAGCGCCTCTACAATGAGAACCATCGCCACAGCACTGCTCATACCAATAAAGGGGGTTTGGCTCAGGAACGCCACAACTAATTTCACATTCAGTTAAGGCAGCTCCAACGTTTGTCGCTCCTAAAAATAATATAGCAAAAACAGCAATAGAAAAAATTAATATATTACGTTTATTTATAGTTTTTTTATTAAAAATACTTGACATAATCTTTATTTTGATTCATAGTTACAATAGTACACATTTCAGTCACGGGGGTAACCAATAATCAGGAGGTAGCTAAAATGAAAAGAATAATAGCGGTATTGATGTTCTTGCTCCTGGTGTCAACACTAGGATGCAGGATTGGGGAAATTTATGTATACAGGGGCATATCATACGAGGTTGTGTCAGGCGAAACGAGAGGACCAAGAGAAGGAGTGGCTTTCCGTACTAGGTGGGAATCTGCTCCATTAGGTGGTCGCCCACTTAGCATACCACCATTTGTGGTATTCACTCTAGACCAAGGGGTGACACCTCAGGTTATGAAAAATACCGGGCTGGTGTCCTACTCTGCTGGTTTCTTTGAAGAGCCTGTTGTTGTCGTCCAAAGGACCAGAATACCATTGGTGACAAATGGAACTGATGATGTTTCTGTCATCAATGGGATAAACCTTCCATCAGGATGGTCAGCGAGCATCCAGAAAGTTCCTTATTGGGTAGGACAACAGCTACTCCAAATACACCCAGGTAGGACCTTTTTCATGCTGACGATCGAAGGTCAGGGGCATACAACACTGTCGGGAGAGGTTGCTCGCATCATAGCTTCTGGAAATGTAGAAGTGGAGTGGTGCCAGACAGCCATGGGGGCAGAAGGGTGCGACTCAACTCTATATCAAGAAGAGAGGGAGGCCGCACAAAAACTCGATATTTCGCTCAAGGGAAGTGTATGGGAAAATACTTTCCTGCTTACCATTAGAGAAGGTGAGACAAGGAGCAAAGTCTCCATCAAATGGGAAGCTCCAGAGGGAATGTCGAGTGTCGCTCAATTGTTGTCTGTAGATCCAGGTGAAGTTTTCTTCGCCAGTATTACAGAAGCGACAAAAGATGGCGCATTGCTATCACTGCCGGCTGAGAGCACTTCGGGAATGCTTGTATGCCAAAGTATAGCCATACGACGACGTGTTCATGAAGCCCTCGTTCATGCAGCTCCTATGCGCATATCCCCTCCTGATTCTATTGCACAAGATAAAGTGCTTTGGAAAACGAGAGGACAGACCATAGCTATCCCAAGGGAAGCTATGGAAGACCCGAGCATATTGATGCTGTCAAGCCCAAACCCCACCCCGAGTGGTAAATTCATTACCACATGGGGAGAAATAAGAGAGGTAAGGGAATAAGTCCCATATGTAGTAGCGAAGTTGTTGCAGCCTTCTGGCTCACAACTTCGCTACACTAAAAAATTAATGAAAAGAACTTCTTGCGCCGGTTAGTCGGTGTTTTTTATTACTGTAATGTTCTAGTTATTGACAATCATTGCCTGCATCTACGCAAATCCAAATTCTACCCACCTCAGCACCAACTGGATTACCTGAAACATCGTCTCTTTTTTCGATAACCAAACCGTCCCAAGCATTTATTGGCCCACCTTCTACCCTTAAGGCATCTGATCCTGGATCAGTAGTACCAATGCCAACCTTCCCGCTATTGTAATAAATATAACCAACCCCTTCAGACCAAACACTAGTACCTGAACCTGCCTGTGAAACAGTAGCAGCATCACTATTCAATGATCCATCCTGTAAATTATTAATTTGATTATCGTTCATATCAACTGAACCGGTTATAGTCACTGCTACCCCTACAACATATTGAACAGTTAAAGCAATAATTACCCCCGCTAATAAAATCCCAAAGTAAGCTATTGTTTTTTGTTTTGTCATATTTTTTTATATAAGACCTTTTTAATTTTTATTTATTTTACTATCATTTTACCATATTCGCCTCTAGTAGTGTGCCCAGTTATCCCACAGCGATATACATACTCTCCTGGCTTTTGGGGTGCATTAAAAACAGTGTTACTTATCTTACCAGCTCCCACTGCTACAGCCCACTCTGCTAATATCTGATCCTCAAATTGTAAAATATGTGACCACTCATCTCCACTCCTAACTGATAGTTCAACTCTTTGATTTTTTTCTACTTCAAAAACATCTGGGGAAAACCCTTCTGCTGTAATAATTATTCTAATCGCTTCTGCTGGTACTTCTGATTCTTTAAGGTAACTAGACTGCATAGGCTCGTTAGGATCCTCCCAGTCAATTACTTTTGTATTTGCATCAAAAAAACTTTGACCATCCATGCTAGATAGCTCTTTTTGCTTTAAAACACGTGGACCTAAAATAATAGCTAGTACTAAAACGGCTACAGTTAATAAAGATAATAAAAACTTTGAATTACTCATTTTATTTATTTGATTCTTCTACTAAATTACTCCATTTTTCTGCATCTTCTCGTGGGGCAGTCAACCTATAAGAAACTTCACCTTGCTTGTCGGTGTAAATAATTAACTTATTACCCTGTTTTTCATACCATGCCTTACCATTAAACCCAGTTGTTACAAGCACTACTATATCATCCATATTCTGTTCTGAGGTTTGCCAGAATAACCATAAATCACTACCCTTAGGCAAGTTTTCAAAGTCAATAACTAAATTCTTACTATACCCAATCTGTAAAACTCCACTTGTTTCTGTCCTAACGCCACCAGCAAAGTCAGCCACATAGGTAGCATACTTTACTCCATCAATTTCATAAACTGGGTCAATAGTATTAACATATAACTTGTCCCATACATGGGTAGCAGAACCTAAATCCTGAGAGTTTGTAACAATAGGTGCAATATCCCCTGACACTCGCATATCGCCCGTTGCTTTGTCAATGGCTAATTTTTCTCCTTCATTATATACATAAAAAGCATCTACGCCAAACGTTGAAAGGGGGTAGCCAGCTCCCATTGACCAGTAATTACTTCCTGCAATAAATGCAAGGGCAACTGAAGCAACTGTTGATTGAATTGTTATATTCTGAGCAACGCTATCGCTATAAATATGTAAAGGCGCACCAGGTACTGATGTACCAATACCAACTCGTCCATTACTTTTATTATAATAAACATTTGCTCCGCCAAAACTACTGTTATCATTAAACTGTATTTGACGATCAACACCTGCTGGTGTACCGCCTCCACCTCCAACAACCGTACAAGTTCCTGCTGTAGTAATAATACCGCCTGAAAGAGTACTCCCAGTTAGAGCACTGCCTGCAACACAGGTTTGAGTGGCTCCAGCTGCACCTGATTTACGATATACACCTGTAGAATTAATATCTCCTGTCACATCTAGTGGGTACGATGGGGTGGTGTCAGCAATCCCAATATTACCATTGTAATTAATTCTCATTCTTTCCTGGTTATTAGTACGGAGACCCATGCTGTTATTTTCTCCCCGAATCTCCACCCCAGTATCTGACAACTGTTTTCTCAATACAATGCCTAAATTAGTAACACCATCTCCAATCAACTCTAATGTCGCCGCTGGGCTCGCTGTGCCTATGCCAACTTGTGCGTTAGCTGGATTATAATAAATATCATCACCCGCACCTGCAGTCCAAAGCGATCCTAAAAGTTGATCTACTGTTTGACAGTTAGTGCCATCTGCTTCGCAGTATGCTGTGGCTCCTACTTGGCCTTCTACGTCAAGCTTAAGGGTACCGTCTGGAGTGGTGTCGCCGATGCCGACATTACCGGCATTGTCAAATACCAACGGAGTATTAGTCCCACCAGTGAAACTTTTTGTGATAAACTGATATCCTACTTTGGCAGCAGCGATCACATAAGGCTGAATATACAAGTTATATGTAGTTGGATCGGGCGCATAACTAATCATTAAATTTCCAGCTACTTCTAATTTTTCCTGTGGCGCTGTTGTGCCGATACCCACCGGACCAAATAAAACCGTTTGCCCGTCAGGAGTTATATAATAAGTGCCATCGGTATTGTCTAAAAACGAAGAAGCGGCAATAGATCCAATTTTTGACTGGGGCGTAGCCCCTACATTAATAGGCGGGTCAACATTATCACCTGGCGGAGCCGAAGTTGGCTCTGTCCAAGCTAAGGCAGTAAAACTAAACACTAATGCCAGAATGACCAATTCGGCAATAATAAAACGATATTTTTTTATGTCCATAAAATTATGGTTAATTTAAAATTTTAATGTTTTTTATAGTAAATTCTACTTTCCCTCTAATGTTTTCACTACTTTTAATAAGGATCTCATCGCCTATCTCTAATTCACTCAAAGACTCAATACCTTGATGCTTTACTTTACTCTCATCTATCACAAACATACTCTCTTGCGCTAAACAAGTCAGTTTTCTACTATTTCCGTCAGCAAAACTATGACCATCGCTTTGGATAACAATAGAATCTGGCTTAATTTCTAAAATTATACCGGTGGTAGAAAAAATATCTTTAGGTAATACTGGACTGGTAACTATTTCCTCCACTTCTCCTTGCGCACCAGCATTTTCTGAAACAGTTTCTCCAATTATTCCGGGCTCCAGCTCTTTATTGAACAAGGGCTGCCCTAGTTGGCTATTATCAACTACGGGCTGATCTGTATTGTTACTGCCAATGATATAGAAAAAAATAGCCAAAGCTAAAATAGCCAGAGCTATAATGATGAATATATTTTTATTTTGCATGGTCCCTCCGTATATTTTTTTACAGTAACTATTCCTCTACTATTACTCTATCTTACCTTACCTTTGATCACTTCGTCAATAACCCCATACTTTTTTGCCTCTAGGGCTGATAAATAAAAATCGCGGTCTGTATCTTTTTCTACAGTTTTCAAAGGAGTTTTGGTATGTTTAGCTAAAATTTGGTTAAGTTTATGTTTCATTTTCAAAATCTGGCGAGCGCCAATTTCTATCTCACTAGCTTGACCAGAAATGCCTCCTGCTACTTGATGCATTAATATCTCTGAGTTCGGCAAAGCAAACCTTTTACCGTCAGCCCCAGCTGCTAATAATACAGCCCCCATTGAAGCAGCCATACCAACGCAAATAGTAGAAATATCACAACTAACATATTGCATAGTATCATAAATGGCTAAGCCAGCTGTCACAGAGCCACCTGGGCTATTAACATACAGCTTAATATCTTTGTTAGCGTCTTTAGAAGCTAGTAATAGAATCTCAGCAATTACTAAATTGGATAACTGATCATCAATCGATCCAGCTAAGAAAATAATCCGCTCTACTCCCCTTGATGATTTTTCAATTATAGTTGGAATTATTGGCATAAAATTCTATTTTATTAAAGCTTGCATAGTTTTTTCGGTATATATCATACTCCTATAATACTCTTTTAACCTAGCTGGGTCAGGTTGCTCTGCCCCTTCTGGCACAGGTGGTTTATTAGCCAAAAACTGATTAGTAGCATCTTCTGCTTCTTGATCGCTCACTGTAATATTTTCTTTTCTACCTATTGCCCTTAAGGTTAAAAACTTTTTAACTTGCTCTCCTGCAGTTTTTTTCATTTCTTTTTTTTCATCCTCTGATAATTCTGAATCCCTACCACCAGTTGCTTGCTTAAGCATTCTTTCTTCTTCAGCCCATAACAGGGTATCTGGTAAATCAAACTTAACCTTTTCTGCTACCTTACTTAAAATCTCTTCCCGTACCTTACTTTTAGCCATCGTTGTTTTTTCTTGAGTAATGCCTTGTTTAATACTTGTTTTTAATTCTTCTAAACTATTAAACTTACCTACTGCTTTAGCAAAGTCATCATTTAAATCCTGTTTAATCATTTCCTCTACTTTTTCTACTTTTACTTGAAATTCGGCCTCTTTACCTGCTAGATCCTTATTAAAATAGTCTTTTGGAAATTCTGCTTTAAATTCTTTTTCTTGTCCTTGTTTCATGCCAATAACACTTTCTTCAAAACCTTTAATCAATCTTCCCTCTCCTAAAATAAATTTATCATCAAATCTTCTATTGCTTTCAATTTGTGGGCTATTATATTTTAAACTAATAAAATCTCCATCTTTTGCTCCACGCTCTAAGGGTTTAAACTCAGCCCTAGTTTTCTGTAGCCAATTTAAAGCATCACCCACTTCTTTGTCCTCAATTTTTACTGGTTCTTGTTTTACCTCTTTAGCAATCTCTTTGTAATCTGGTAAATCAATGCTTGGCATTGTTTCAAGATGTACTTTAAAAGAAAATGTATTACTCTTAGCTAACTTTAAAACCTCTGCACTGGGCTGGCTAATTGGCTCTAGTTTTTCCTTGTCTAGGGTTTGGACATAATTTTCTTGGATAGCCAATTGGGCTGCCTCAGCTAAAATCTTATCATCGCCCAGTTCTTGGGTAACAATATTTTTTGGAGCCTGTCCTTTTCTAAACCCTTTTATCTCCAAAGTTTTCCCCAGTTTATCCACAGCTTGATTAAAATACTTTTCAAACTCTGGCCACTCAATATCTCCTAAAATTTCTACTTTGGACTTAGGTAATCTATTTACTTTAACTTCCATATTTATCTACGGCTTTTTTAATAATCTCTTTGACCTTTTTTGCGTCCTCCCAACCAGTTACTTTAACAAACTTATTTGGCTCTAATCTTTTATAAATCTCAAAAAACTCTTTTATTTCTTTTTGCTCATGCTCTGATAAATCTTTAATATCATTGATATGGCTAAACCTTGGGTTTAATTTTGTTTTAGGCACAGCAATCACCTTATTATCAATACCTGCCTCATCTTCCATTAACAATACACCAATTGGCCTAGCCTTAACCACACAACCAGGAAAGGTTGGAGAGCTAGCTAATAAAACAATATCTAATGGGTCACCATCTTCTGATAAAGTTTGAGGCATAGTGCCATACTCAAAAGGAAAATAAACTGAAGAGTATAGGGCTCTATCTAAAGCCATATAGCCATGTTCCTCATCTATCTCGTATTTGTTTTTAGATCCTTTGGGGATCTCTACTATTACATTGATTTCTTCTGGTGGATTATCACCAGCTGGTATATCTTTTAGTAAATTCATATATTGATTAAAAAGGAGACTAGATCCCTAATTTAAGTTAATTTGTACTATTGGCATTTCATGCACGTATTAGCCCGTGGAAATGCTAATAAACGACCCTGAGCAATTGGCTTGTCGCACTTTCCACAAATACCATATTTACCTTTTTTAATTCTATCAATAGCCCCATTGACTGCTTCCAGCTCTGTTTCTAAGGTTTTTTCTAAAGAAAGGCGAGTATTAAACTCTTCTACTTCATCTGCTGCCTCTTCCAAGTTAGCACTAGGAGCAAAAGATGGTACCTTAGCATCCCAATTATTATTGGATTGAGGGGATTGTTTGGCAAACGAATTAAGTTGACCTTCAAGTTTTTCTTTAACTTCTAACAACTTTGCTTTTTGTTTTTCAATAAATTTTTTATCCATATTATAGTATATTTTAGACTATTGTGTTATTTGATTTAAAGTGACGACCATTGCTTCACCTGAAAAGGTAAATATTAGATAATCATTTAAAAGACTATAACAAATTCCAAAATTTGGCAAGTTAGAGTTTATGTATCTAAACGGTTTACCTTTATTAATCACTGATTTAAAACCACCCGGATAGGTTAAGTTTTGATTAGTTAAAGTAAAAGAAAGCTCTGATAAATCTCTGCCTATACTGCTTTCCCAATTAAGCATTGCTTCTTCCATTAATGCTTGGTCATTAACCTCTATGGCAAATCCAAACTGAGGGGCCTCTGATGTGTTATAAAAGAATAAAGTAGCTTGCTTGCTTTCTAAAACACTAGCAAATGACGAAGGGATGTCAACTTCAAAAGCCTCTAAAAACTCTCTCAAATTAGCTAGCTCTTTAGTTTGATCATCTCTGAAAACAATTTGCCTAAAGCCATTATTATTCTCCTGATTATCTAACACTACTTCAAAAAGAATTGGTATCTCACTTGTAGTTAAAAACATTGTTTCCATCGCTCCCGTTACCCCGATTAAATCAACTGATTCCTCTGGTTCTGGAACAATAATAATATCTAAGATCGTGTCTGTGCTAGTGGTATCTGTATCTGTATCTGTATCTGTACTGGGGCTAACAGGAGGAATACTTGGAATGTTAGGAATAACTGGCGGATTAGTTACTGGATTCTGCGGAGGTGTGTCTTGATCAGGCTTTAGGGTACTGTAAGCCCAAAGAGACCCAACTATTAAAATTGCTAAGACAACTATTAATAAAGTTAAGCGGATCAATAGCTTTTCTAAAGCTGGAGGTTGCTTAATAACGGGTCTAAACACTACCTCTGATCTATTGTTTGTTCCTTTAGTAGCTACAAAGTCTACTTTTTCTTTACCCTCAACCCGAGCTAAAAATTCTTTTCTAGCTGTTTCTTCATAAGGTGATATCTTAGTTAATTTACGTAAAATAACATCTTTAGACAACGGGCCCTTTGGCTGCTCTTTGATATTTTGACTTTGAACTGTTTTGGCTCTTTCTCTAATTTCTGCTAACTTCCTTGCCTCTTCTTTTTTGGCCACATCTTGCGCCCTTTGAGCCTCTCCCTGTGATTCTATCTCTTTTTGTTTTCGTTTTTCCTCATCACTAACACTTGGAACTTTTTCTCTTAAAACTTTTTTAGGGGGCAATGGTGGCTCTACTTTTTGAGCAACATTTCCTTTATTCTTCTGGGCAATCATTTTTGCTCCTTGCTCTGGGCCATATTCCAATAAAATAGCTATCTCCTCTGCTCTAGCCCCTATTTCTTCTCCTTGAGCAGAAATGCTTAATTTTTTGTCTTCAACCTCCTTTACTCTTTTTGAAATCTCACTACGTTTACTCTCTAGCTCCCATCTAGCTTTTTCTATTTCTCTTCTTTTCTCCTCTACTTGCCATCTAGCTTTTTCTTGTGCTCTAGTTTGTTTGGTTTCTTGAACTGTTTCTTCTTTATCCTCTATTGCCTTAGTTTGGGCTTCAATTTGTTTTTCTTTTTCTATGGCCTGTTTAATCTTTTGGTCAATCTCATTTGCTTCTTCTGAAAAACGCCTTTCCTCTTCTAACAACCTTTCCTCTTGATGTTCTAAAGCCCTTTGTTTATCATCTAAACTAACTTTTTCTTTAATTAACTCTATCTTCTTAAGATCCCAAGCAATTTGTTTTTTTCTAGTTAAAATCTTAGCCTCTTTTTGTCTAAAAACATCAATCTCTCCTACAGTTCCTTGAATTAACTCTTTTTTATTCTTTATTCTGGTCTCCAAGGCCCATCTTTTCTTTTCAATATCTCTTCTTTTCTTTTCAACAAGCCATCTTCTCTTTTCAGCCATCCTTAACTGTTTTGGATTAGTGGCAGCACCTTCTGCTTGTTCAGCTTGTTGCTTTTCTTCTTGGATGGCGTGCTCTTTCTTGACTAAAGCACCAAACTTAGCTTTTAGTGCCTGTGCCTGTTTTTCTAGCTTCTTATGCTTATTCTCTAAGGGTTTTCTCTTTAAGGTTAACTTCTTTAATTCTACTTGTAGCCAAGTTTCCTCTTTTTTCAATGATCCTGCTGAAGCTTGTTTATTTGCTAATTCTTTGGCTTTTCTTTTCTCTTCCTGTTTTTTAATTCTCTCTTGCTCAATCCTGTTTTGTTCTTCTTGCTCCTCTGTTTGCTCCTTTTCCTTTATTTCTTGCTCTTGTTGAATTCTCTCTTTAGCCTCTTGTTCTTGTTTTCTAAGTCGTTCCTGCTTTTGTTTTTCCTGAGTAGCTAACATTACTTGTCTTTGTTTTTCTATGTGCGATCTTCTTTCTTGCTCTTGTTGAATTCTTTGTCTAATCTCTAAAATCTTTCTTTTTTGCTGTAACCGAGCAACTCTACGAATTTCTTGAATTATTTGTTGTTCTTCTGTATTTGCACTATGGGTCAAAACAGATGCTTTTGTTTCTTTAGCTTGGTTTACCTTAAGAACAGTTCTTGATTCCTCCGTATCAAGAACTCCTTTCGCCTTGAGTTG
>CAYOFM010000018.1:0-10669 GCA_964403365.1 uncultured Candidatus Saccharibacteria bacterium
AGAAAAACCAATTGGTGAAGTTGTTCATTATTTTGACAAAATTAGCGTGGCAGTTTTACAATTAAGCTCTGGCTTAAAAGTTGGCGATGAGATTAGAATTGTTGGAGGAGAAGCTACTGATTTTAATCAAGCTGTTGATTCTATGCAAGTTGAACACAGTAGTGTTAAAAAGGCTAAAAAAGGAGACGAGATTGGCTTAAAAGTAAAAGAAAAAGTTAGGGAGGGTTATAAGGTATTTAAGGTTTAAACATTTAAGATTATAATATTATTTTATGAGTAAGAATTTTGTTTTTGCCCTAGCCTCTTTGGTTGGTACAATAATTGGGGCTGGTGTTTTTGGAGTTCCTTATGTTATGGCCAAAAGCGGGGTTTTAACCTGCTTGCTTTATTTTTTAATACTAGGGGCAATAGTTTGCCTACTCCACTTGTTTTTTGGCGAGGTTATTTTAAGAACCCGTGGCCAACATCGCTTGGCTGGGTACATAGAAAGATATTTTGGTGATAAGGCTAAGATCTTTATGAGCACTTCAGCTATCATTGGCTTAACTGGCTCAATTTTAGCCTATATTATTCTAGGAGGAAAGTTTCTTGCCTTGGTTCTACCTTTTGGCGTTTCTCCAGTAGTCTGGAGTATTATATTCTGGCTAGTTTTATCATTTTTTGTACTTTTAGGGATTTCTTCTATTGCTCCCATAGAGCTAGCTATGAATATTGGATTGTTTTTTATCATCGCCCTTATTTTCATATTAAGCATTCCTAAAATTGCTATATCTAATTTTCAATTATTCAATAGCCAGAATTTATTTTTGCCTTTTGGTATTATTATGTTTAGTTTAATTGGCACCAGTGCAATACCAGAAATTGTTAATTTATTAAAAAATAAAGAGAACTTAAAAAAGATTATTATTTATGCCTCTATTATTACAGTTAGTTTTTCTTTTTTGTTTGGTTTAGTTATTAGCGGATTAACTGGCCCATTAACTGGAGAAGAGCCATTTTCTGGTTTAGTGTCGTTTTTTGGTAATAAAATGGTTATTTTAGGTGGAGCTTTGGGTTTATTAGCAGTTGGTTCTTCGTTTCTAGTTTTAACTAATAATTTAAAAAATCTTTTTAAATTAGATCATGATTTGCCGTATTTTGTTTCATTTTTATTAGCTACTTTTCCACCCTTAATTTTATTTTTAATCGGTATTAGGAGTTTTATTACAGTCATAGGAATAATGGGCACTTTTATTGGCTTAGTAGAAGGAGTAGCTATTATTCTATTATTTAAAAAAGCTAAGAAGGGAGGTACGAAAAAACCAGCTTATCATTTTAAAGTACCCAACCTTTTATTGTATTTTATAATCACTGTTTTAGTTATTGGCACCTTAACCAGATTGTTTCATGGATAAAATCATTCCTACCTACAAACCAGTTGGCTTATCTTCCTTTGATTTAATTAGAAGGTATAAACGAGAGAATGATTTCAAGGGAAAAATAGGTCATGGAGGAACTTTAGACCCATTTGCTTGCGGTCTTGTTCTTTTATTACTAGGCAAGGCCACTAAAGAATTTGATGAGATAAAGAAATGGGATAAAACCTATTTAGCTGGTTTAAGATTAGGAGCTACTTCTACTACCGGTGATCCGTCTGGCGAGGTAGCTGTTACTTTGGAATCCAAGAATAGTAAAACAACTAAAGCCCAGATTGAAAAAGTAATAAAGGGTTTTATTGGGGAGATAGATCAACAAATCCCTGCTTACTCAGCAGCCAAGCAAGACGGCACCCCTTTTTATAAGCTAGCGAGGCAGGGTAAGAAGACACCAGAAAGAAGCAAGAAAGTAAACATTAAAAGCATTGAACTTGTTACCTATAAATACCCATTTTTAACCCTGCGAGTTACTGCCTCTGGTGGCACCTACATCCGCCAACTAGCCCAAGACATTGGCAAACAACTAGGCATAGGTGCTTATTTATATTATTTAGAACGTCAAGTAATTGGTAAATTCACTAAAAAAGAGATAGAATAAACTATATGTCAACAGGAATTGAAACTTTAATAGGGCTAGCTATTTTTCTGATTGCTTTTTTTATTGTGATGGGCCGTATTGTTGGAGAATTCAAAGCTTAGAAAGTAGTTTTGAGCTCGGTTTTTTTAAAGAAAAAGGTGATTACTTGTCTTAAAGGTTTATTTTTAGAATAAATATAATAAATATGCAAAACATAAAAGAAGATATAAAAAATATTAAGTTGGATAAAGAAATTAATAGTAAAAAGGCGATGACTATTCTAATATCTACAGCTGCCATAGCTGCCGTAGTAGTGATTGTTGTAGGTAGAATATTTCCAAGTAGCCCCCTTGCTTTGTTTCCTGTTTCTTTTCCTGATAATAAAATAGAGGAATTTAAAGAGTTTGAAACCTTTAAATCAGAAGATGAGTTTAAAGATTATTTAGTAATGGGGCAATCTGTGCAGGGGGCTAGTTTTGGTGGGGGTTGGGGTTTAGCAAGAAATATGATGCTAGAAGAAAGTATGATGGGCACATCAGTTAAAAGCTCTGAGGCAGGTATGGACGGTGGGGAAGTAGCGCCTGATAGAATATCAGAAACTAATGTTCAGGTACAAGGTATAGATGAGCCAGATATTGTTAAAACAGATGGCAATCAGATCTATTTTTCTGCTCAAAATCTATATAGATATTGGAATGAGGTACCCAAGGGTTATAATGGAGAAACAAAGATTATTAAAGCATTCCCTCCAGCCGAACTTAAAACAGAATCTAGCGTTGATAAAGCAGGTAATCTTTTGTTAAAAGATGATATGTTAGTAGTTTTTTCTGGCAACGAGATTACTGGTTTTAATGTAGAAGATTCAGTTAAGCCAGAAAAAGAATGGTGGATAACATTAGAGAATAATAGCTACTTAGCTAGTGCTAGGTTGATTAACAACACTATCTATATTGTTACTGGACAGAGAATAAACAATTATAGGCCGTGCCCTATCTCGCCAATGATTGTTGATGGCACGGAAATGGAAATTAGATGTGTGGATATATATCATCCCAATGTCAATACTCCAGTAGATGTTACCTACACTGCCCTAGCTGTTGATATTAAAACTGGTAAAACTGAGAATCAAGTTTCTTTTGTTGGCAATTCTGGTAATTCTATTCAGTATGTTTCAGAAAACGCTATTTACAGCACCTATAATTACCAACAGGATTTAACTAAGTTTATCTTTAACTTTTTTGAAGAAAAGGCTTCTGATATTATCCCTGAGCTAGTACGTCAAAAACTTCAAAAATTATCTGGATATGATATTAGCCAATCTGCTAAACAAACGGAACTTGGTGTAATTATCGAAGGATTTAGAGCATCTTTAACAGATGACGAAAGATTAAGAATAGACAATGAGTTAACTAATAGAATGTCTGATTATTATAAGGATAATAAAAGAGAGTTGCAAAAAACTGGTATTGTTAGTATTAGTTTGGATAGTTTTGAAGTAGATAATTTAGGTAGCGTCCCAGGTACACCTTTAAATCAGTTTTCTCTTGATGAATATGATGGTTATTTAAGAATAGCCACTACCATAGGCAGAACATGGACAATGTTTGGTAATTTAGGAGAAAGTGAGAGTGATGTTTATGTGTTAAATAAAGCATTAAATATTATAGGAAGCGTAGAGGGCTTAGGCAAAGGAGAAAGGATTTATTCAGCTAGATTTATAGGTGATAAAGGCTATATCGTTACTTTTAAGCAAATAGATCCATTTTTCGTTCTTGATTTATCTAATCCAGAAAATCCAGAAGTAAAAGGGGAACTTAAAATACCGGGTTATTCTTCATATTTGCATCCAGTTACTCCGGATAAAATCTTAGGAGTGGGCAAAGAGGGGTCTAATGTTAAGCTTTCTATGTTTGATGTATCTGATGCGGAAAATCCAAAAGAAGTAGCTAAATATTTACTAAACGAATATTGGTCTGATATTCTAAATACCCATCATGCCTTTTTACTAGACAGCAAGCATGAGATATTTTTCTTGCCAGGTAGCCGTGGCGGATATGTGTTCTCTTATGCCAATAATAAACTAGAATTAGAAAGAGTGGTGAGTGACATCTCTGCCCGCCGTGCTGTTTATATCAACGATTACTTATACATCATCGGCGACGATCGTATTGTAGTCCTCAACGAACTTGACTGGGAACGAGTTAATGAGTTAGAGTTGTAATGTTTATTAATTAATAATTTAAAAACCGCAAGGATTGCCCTTGCGGTTTTTGAGAGTTTATGCAAGTTAATAAAGAAATAAGTGAGAAAATTAAACAGGGCGGAGTGGGGGTGTTACCTACCGATACTTTGTATGGGTTGGTTGGTTTGGCTACAAACGAGGAAGCAGTAAAGAGGATTTATAAACTAAAAAAGCGTAGCCCTGAAAAGCCGTTAATTATTTTAATTAGTGATATAAAAGACTTAGATTTATTCGATATCAAAAAGTTCGATATCGGATATCGAACTTTGTTGGAAAGGTATTGGCCGGGTAAGGTGAGCATTGCTTTGCCGTGTCCTGACTTAAAATTTACTCACTTGTCACTAATAAATGGTACATTGGCTTTTCGTTTACCTAAACCTAAGTGGCTTAGAGATTTACTTAAAAAAACCGGACCATTAGTAGCACCTAGTGCTAATTTAGAAGGAGGGGAACCAGCTCAAACCATAGACCAAGCTAAAAAGTATTTTAGAGATAGTATTGATTTCTATATTGATGCTGGCTTACTAAAAAGTAAGCCCTCTACTTTAATTAAGTTTGAAAACAACAAAGTTGTTGTTATGCGCCAAGGTGCAGTAAAGATTAAATGAAATTAAAAAGTAAACAATTATTACCAGCTATTACTACTACAAATGGTTCTGATTGGCGAAAACAGGTAAAAGAAATTGATCAGCTGGGTTTAAAGAAAATAGCTATTTTCACTACTTGTCTTAACAAGAAAGAGAGGCAAGAGTTTTTTAATTTACTTGAGAAAACCAAGCTTAAAGAAATTCCTTTTACACACCTCAGAAGCGATCAAGAGCCAGAAGAACTAGATTATTTAATCAAAAGATGGAAAACCAAAGTTTTTAATATGCATAGCCCAAGAGAGTTCCCGTTTAAGCGGGATTACACCAAGTATTATAATATGCTGTATATTGAGAATACCTATACACCACTTGACCAAAAAGAGTTGAAGGATTTTGCTGGGATTTGCTTAGATGTATCTCATATAGAAAACGATCGGTTGATACATAAAAAAAGATACGAGGATAATAAAAAAGCATTAAGCGGGTTTACCGTAGGGTGTAATCACATCAGTGCTATTAAACCAACCCTTCAGCCAGGCTTAGACGGTAAGCCAATCTATTCCATCCATTCTTTTGAAGAATTGTCAGAGTTTGATTATTTGAAAAACTATCCTCAAAAGTATTTTTCAGATTATGTTGCTATTGAACTAGAAAATAGTCTAAAAGATCAGCTTAAAGTAATTAAATATATTACAAACTTATGAGACCAATAATCCACCTTATTTCTTCTTCAATTTTAGCCATTATTATATTTATCTTTACTAAATCTATCACAGCTAGCGCCATAATTATTTTAGTTGGAGTATTCTTTGACCTAGATCATTTAATAGATTTTTGGGCTTTAAAACCAGAGAATGCTTTTAATATTAAGGACTTTTTAGATTCAGAAAAGTATAATAAGCAAGCAAAATATATGTTTGTATTGTTGCATGCTTATGAGTGGATTATTGCTTTATGGATTATTCATTACTTTAGCCATTTCTCTGCACCTTATTCTAGATCTTAACAATCTCCGTTACCCTAATGTGCACCCCCTAACCTACTTCATCTCCTTCCGCATTCTCAGAAAGTTTAAAAAGTAAAAGAGCATCAAGGTGATGCTCTTTGCCGTTTTGCCCTAAGAGCCATTAGCTCTTTAACACTTTCCACTTGTGGCTCGCCTAGCTCTCTCCAGACTCTCCTCCAATACTTATCTCTTTGGAGGATACAGCCTCCGACAGTGAGGAACAGCCCGAGAGCGAATATAACGCTAACATAGATTATCTCAACTAGTTCCATGATTTTCCTTCCATTAAGACCTATTATACAAAAAAGTGAAACAAGAACCATCTCGCCCTCCTTTTGTTAAAGATTTGATTACAAAACCACTATAACCTTTCTTGACTAAAAGTCAAGTTTTTTGTTTGTTTTATTGTTGGTTTCTATGTATGATAAAACATAATTAAGATACATAATACTATGCGTTTTGTTGCTGATTTTCATATTCATTCTAAATATTCTCGGGCTACATCCCCTCAAATGGATTTAGAGAATTTAGATAGAATGGCTAAAATAAAGGGTATAAAAGTAATGGGTACTGGTGATTTTACTCATCCAGGGTGGTTTACTAATTTAAAAGAAAAGCTAACCTCTGCAGAGCCTGGGCTTTTTAAGTTAAAAAAAGATGATCAAGGTACTAGATTTATCTTAACATCAGAAATAAGTTGTATTTATTCAAAAGGTGGCAAGGTTCGCAAAGTGCATACTTTAATCTTTGCTCCTAGTTTTAAGGCAGTAGAGCAAATCAATACTCAACTTGGCTTTATTGGTAACTTAAAAGCAGATGGTAGACCTATCCTTGGCTTAGATGTAAAAGAGCTAGCCAAGATAGCTTTAAGCGCTTCTGAGGACTGTTTAGTTATCCCAGCTCATTGTCTATTACCAAATACTTATATTCCTACGAAAGGTGGGATTAAAATGATAAAAGATATTACAATTGGTGATTATGTTTATACCCACAAGGGAAGACTTAAAAAGGTAGAAAAAGTTTACAAAAGACAATACAAAGGTAGTACTTACAAAATCAATCCTTATTATTTTAGTATGGGGCTTGAAACAACCCCTGAGCATCCTTTTTATATTATTAAGACAGAAAAGTATTGTCCAGCCATGGGGTGTAAGACAGTTTGTAAGAAAAATTGTAACTCTCAAAAGTATGAAAAATGTTCCCATAAGTATTTTAAATATTATCATCCCCAATGGATTCAGGCAAAAGATATCCAAAAGGGAGATGTTTTTATTTATCCGAGATTTAATAAATCAACAAAAGATAAAAAGGAATTTCAATTAAGTGATTATTTAAATATTAGTGAATATAGATTAAATAGAGGGTTTATTAGACCAAGTAAGGGAATGAGAGCTAATCTTATACCCAACACAATAAAAATTAATAAAGATTTTTGTAAACTAATTGGTTATTATTTATCAGAAGGGTATACAGACAATAGAGATTCAATTTCTTTTTGTTTTCATAGTCAAGAACAGGAATATATAGATGAAGTAAAACATTTAATGGCAAAAGTTTTTAATCTTAATTATTGTCGCGATTATAGAAGAAGAGATAAAACAAGCGCAGAATTAATATTTTTTTCAACGCTTCTTGCTAAGATATTTAGTAGGTTGTTTTATAATAATACAAGAATAAAGAGAGCTCATACGAAAAGTATGCCTGCTTGGATGCTTCTCTTGTCTATGAAGAATCAGGTAGAGATATTTAGGTGCTGGTGGAGGGGAGATGCAGGCAGTACTGTTTCTAGAGAGTTAATGAATCAGATGAAAGAGATATGTTTGCGATTAGGTATTATTCCTTCTATTAATATCCAATATGATAAAATTACATTTAATAAAAAGCAGGTAAAGATTGGAGGCAGAATAATTAAAACAGAAAATAGCCTATTCCATTTTTCCAACCTTTCTTTTTTTGAGGATAAATTTAATTTACTTCACGATGGTATTTTTAAAAAATTTAATACTAAATTAAAGAGAAGGCATGGTTGGATTGATGAAAATTATATTTATATGCCAATTAAAGATATAAAGATAAATGAATATCAAGGACAGGTTTTTAATCTAGAAGTGAAAGATGATAATTCTTATTTAAGTGAATTTGCTACAGTACATAATTGTTGGACACCTTGGTTCTCTTTGTTTGGATCTAAATCTGGTTTTGATACTATTGAAGAATGTTTTGAAGATTATTCTAAACATATTTATGCTGTGGAAACAGGAATATCTAGCGATCCACCAATGAGTTGGCGTAATTCAAATTTAGATAAAATTGCTTTAATCTCTAACAGTGATGCCCATAGCTTACCTAAAATAGGCAGAGAAGCTAATATATTTAATACCGAGCTAAGCTATAATGCCATTAGTCAGGCGCTAAAGAATAAAGATAATAAAAAGTTTTTAGGCACTATTGAGTTTTTCCCAGAAGAAGGCAGGTATCATTACGATGGACACAGGGCTTGCAATGTTAGTTTGTCACCAATAGAAACTCAGAAAATAGGGGATATTTGCCCTAGTTGTGGGCGTCCCTTAACATTGGGCACATTAAACAGGGTTAATAAATTAGCAGATAGGCCAGAAGGCTTTAAACCAGAAAATGCTATTGGTTTTAAAAGTTTAATTCCTTTGCAAGAGATAATTGCTGAAGTGCTTGGGGTAGGTGTGGGTACTAAAAAAGTAGCTGGATATTATGATCCAATAATTAGTAAGCTAGGTAGTGAACTTGATATTTTATTGAATATTTCTTTGGGAGATTTAAAACAAGCCACCTTACCAGAGATTGCTCAAGCCATTTGTTTGGTTAGGCAAGGCAAAGTAAATCTTGAACCAGGTTATGATGGGGTTTATGGTAAGATTAATATTTTAGGGAATAAGTATAAAAAGAAAACATCTAATCGGAAGAAATTATTATGACCATCTCTTGGGCTGTGGAAAACTTAATTTTACTTAATAATCAAATGTGCTAGAGTAGGTTATTGTCTTAATCTCCTAACTTTATGAATGATAAATTCTATTTAACCAAACAGGGATTAAAAGCCATAGAGCAAGATTTTCTTAAGCTTAAAAAGTTAAGAGAGCTTAAAGTAGAAAAAAGTGCTCCAGCCCCTTTTTATTCTGAAGAATTAAATACAGAGTTTGTCGCTTTTAGAGAAGACCTAGACTATCTTGATACTAAACTAGAAGAAATAGCGCATATCTTAAAAAACTATGAGCTTATTAAATTACCCCCTAAAGCCAAACAAGGTCAAATTGATTTAGGGGCTGAGGTAACTGTGGATATAAACGGGAGGAATGATAAATTTATTATGGTGGGCACATTAGAGGCAGACCCTACTCAGGGTAAGATATCTAATGAGTCGCCAGTGGGGCAGGCCTTGATAGGACATAAAACAGGTGATGAAATTGTCCTAACAGAACCGACAAAGTTAATTTATAAAATAAAGAGAGTGTCCTATAATTCCTAAACATGAAGCGTATTTTAAAATTTTTTGCTTCTTTAATTATTGGCCTAATTGTTTTTTTTATTGTTTTAGCTAAAATTGGTTTTGAAACCTTGGGCCAAGCCCTTTCTTTGTTTTTTAACTTACAAGGATTGGTTATTGTTGGTATATCTTTAATCTTTTTTGGCTTAGGTATCCTTAAGTGGAAAACTATTTTAAAAAGCCAGGGCTATAATTTTAAGTTTTTAGAGCTTAGCCCAGTTTGGCTCTTGGGTTTTTCTATCAGCTATATCACCCCTTTTGCTATATTCGGTGGAGAGATATTTAGAATGTACTTTGCCAAGAAAAAGTTTAAAGAACTTTCATGGAAAAACAGTATGTCTTCAGTGGCTATTGATAAATTATTAGATACCACTGTTTTTTTTGGTTTTTTAATTATTAGCTTATTAGTTTTTGCCTTTTATGGTAGATTTCCCACCTCTATTGTAGGAATAGCCGTCCTATCTACAGCTGGTTTGTTTTTATGCCTATTAGGCATTTTTTATTTTAAAAAATGGCAGAAACAAAGCGCTATTGAATGGTTGATTGGTCTTTTTGGCTTAAAAAAAGAAAAGTTTTCTAATGGCAGAACAATGGAGGATATCTTAGAAGCAGAAAAACAAGTATTTGAGTTTTTTTCATTTAAGAAAAAGGTTTTTTGGAAAACTTTGGGCTTAACTTTATTAAGATATTTTTTACACTTTGTAAGGTGTGTGATTTTAGTTTTGTTTGTAGTTGGTAACTTTACTGTCTTAAAATCTTTAGCTCTATATGGCTTTACTAGTTTAGCCACTTTAACGCCCTTACCAGCTACTTTAGGGGCCTTAGAAATAGGGGAAGGTATTGCTTTTAAGGTGCTTGGTTTGGGCTTTAATAATGGGGCGGTGTTTAGTATGATTTGGCGAGGTGCAGATTTATTGATTTGTTTGTTTGGTTTACTGTTTTTGATCAAGTTTGGTGCCTTGTGGGCTGAAGAAAGGGTATTAAGAAAGATTGAAAGGAAATAGTTGCAAATAGTTATCCACAAGCCAAGTATTGTGTAATATATAAAGAAGTATTACAATATAGTATAGTAAATAAAAAGAAAGGTCGAGAGTTTTCGTGAATATACGCGCGTATATTTATATTCGAATGAAGCGAGGAAAAAGTAAAGGTACCCTTTTGCTTTTCCGAGCGAGTGAGAATATATAGGATTAGAATCCTATATTTCCGAGAAGTTTTAATTATATAAATAATAATATAATTATGCGAAAAATATTTTCAGCCATCGTGCTAGCAACCCTAGCTTTTGGCTTGATTGTTGCTCCAGTAGCTGTTGGAGCCAT
>CAYOFM010000019.1:0-10535 GCA_964403365.1 uncultured Candidatus Saccharibacteria bacterium
TTGAAGAAATATAGATTCTACCTATCTTAAAACCACTAGAAACCTTAGTAGATACTTCTTTTTTCAACTTTTTATCTATACTTTCTGTTTCTTTAATTAATTCCTCTTGGCTTTTTTTAATAACTCTTTTCTTCCCCATAGTTATATATAGTTCTATTTAGGAGCAGGAGCTTCTTTACGGCCACTGCTTACTGTTTTTCTAACATTACCCCTAACAGTTCTTGAATTCTTTTTAGTTTTCTGCCCTCTTACTGGTAAACCTCTAGTATGGCGCATACCACGCCAAGATCTAATTTCTTTTAATCTTTTAATATGGCTCAATATCTCTCTTTTTAATTCCCCCTCAATAGTATATTCTTTTTCAATCGCTTGCCTTAAGTGATTAATTTCTGCTTCAGTTAAATCTTTGGCTTTCTTGTTCTCATCTATTTTAGCATCTTTTAAAGTCTTACTAGCTAAAGACCGGCCTATTCCGAAAATATAGGTTAGAGAAATTAATATCTTTTTGTTTTCAGGGATATCTATCCCGGCAATTCTTGGCATATATCTAAAGCTTATTTTCCTTGTCTTTGCTTATGTTTAGGAATTTCACAAATAACATAAACTCGTCCTTTTCTTCGGACGATTTTACACTTCTGACACATTTTTTTTACTGATGGTCTAACTTTCATATGTTTGTGCACGGAGCTTAGCTCCGTGCAAATTTCTTATTTCAAACGATAAACAATCCTACCCCTTCTTTCATCGTAAGGCGTGGTTTCAACTAAAACTTTATCACCGGGTAGTATTCTAATCCGATAAATCTTTAGCTTCCCAGCCGGATGGGCTAATACTTCTTTGCCATTATCCAGCTTCACCCTAAATAAAAGACCGGGCAAGGCTTCCATGACCTGACCTTGCTCTTTTGGTTTATCATCTTGTTTCATTACTATCAGAATAACAAATTAAGTAACATAAGTCAACACTTTTTCCCTTTACTATGGTAATAAATTCAATTCTATTTTCTCAGAGCTTTTCGGCACTGTCCGTACCCAAAACGGGCTAAACTTAAATTCTGTACTCTGTATTTGTGGATACTGGTTGCTTAACACATTTTCTACCTCTTGAGTTGACTGGCCAGCAATTCGGCTGATTAAAATCTCTTCATCAATTGGCTCAAATATATCAATATTACCAGTTACTTCAATAACCATTTTCTCATCTTCTATTAAAATACTTTTAGGAATAAAAGTATAATCTAAAGTATTGTTCTGCACTTCTTTGGTTAAAGGCAAGGTATCCTTAATAGAAGCAAGTAGAAGTAAATCTAAAGAACTTTTCAGCAGGGCAAAACCCTTAATCTCTACCTTGCCTTGACATTTAAAGTTATCAACTACAGTCCCCTCTTTTTCTGAGCAAGTATATTCAAAACTATCTTCAGAAAAAGCTAAAGGGTTATAGATAAAGCCATTTGGTAATTTACTGGTAATATCTTGACCAGCTAGCTTCACCAAGCTTTGATTTAAAGATTCTTCTGCTTTCTCTAAGTCTGCCTCGCTTACTTTACTCACCTCTGTTTTAGATCCGCCAGAAAAAGCTAGTTCTGACTTAGCCCAAACAGTGTAGTACAAATCTGTACCAGCTAAACCAGGTACAGAAAAGTTAGAAGACCCAATATTATAATCCCCTCCTGGTTCGTCAGCCACCACTGTAACCTCTGTGATAGATGGCACTACTTTGCCATTTTCAATAGTAGCAGCTGGTAAAAACACAGTTTTTGGAGTTCTAAATATCTTTTCACCATTAGCAGATAAAAACCTAGTGGTATCTCTTAAGCTAATAAGCTTAACTGGCTCGTGATTGTTATAAACCAAAATAGTACCTTCTGTTTTTACACCCTTGATATCTTTGCCTGTGGCAATAAAAGTTCTCTCGTGCTCGGCAACTCCGTTAAATATCTTACCAGGTATTTCTGCCTCGTTTTCTTCTACTGGGCTTAATTCAACCAAAACCATAACCTCTTGATCAAAGGTTTGCTTTTCTTGTTTAATAGTTAAAGTAAGAGCTAACGAGCTATTTAAAGTGAGCCATAAAAATACAGCTACTAATGCAACCACCACTATTCCAGCCAACCAAACAGATATAGGCACCCGCCTTTTATTCTGCTTATAACTCACAACTTTCTGAGTTTTCTCTACTTTCTTTTCAGCTACCGGCTCTTTTTTCTTCTCCGGTGCCTTAATATCCATTACTTTTTTAGGCATAGTATTCTTTTAATTATTGATTATCTTTACACCTCAATCCTAACAAAATTCTCCTAAAATCACAAGTAGCCTACTCTAAAAAATAAAAAAAACGCCCAGTTAGGCACATATGTATTTGTATTTTATAATTTTATTTATAACTGACAGATTAGTTTATTATCTACACTTTAAAATCGGTAATTTATGCTTTTCAGGCATAAGACATTTTCTCTATTTTTTCAAAGCCTGTTTTAATATCAAAATCAATGCCAACTGTAATCTCTTCAGCAGTAATACCCTCTGGTGCTTCTACTTTTTGATTTTTAGGAATAGGACCTCCCTGCTCTAATAAATGTTCCAAATAAAGTTCTGTGGCTTCACGGATATTATATCTGGTCTCATCTAAACTCTCACCAAAAGACAAGCAACCCGGTAAGGCTGGAATAGAAGCGTTATAAACATTTTTTTGGTCTTTTTCTGGCTCAAAAATGACTGTAAATTTATATATATTCATATAGTTATATTATAAATTAAAATTCGTATTACATCAACACGGCGCGGAGGCGACGGACTCCACTGCTGGATGATTTCTCTTTGGTAATCTTGAATTGGCCGAGGTCTTTAACGTTTTCTACATGTGGACCAGAGCATATCTCTTTTGAGCATACCTGATTTGTCTTATCATTGCAAATAGTAAACACTTTTACTATTTCTGGATACTTTTCTCTAAAACTAGCAATAGCCCCTTGTTCTTGGGCTTGTTCTACACTCATCTCTTCTACCTTAACAGTTAAACTGTTTTGTATCTTGTCATTAACCCAATCTTCTACTTGCTTTATTTCTTCCTCTGTCATTTTGCGGTCAAAAGAAAAATCAAACCTAATACGCTCACTATTAATATTAGACCCTCGTTGTTCTACCTCTTTGCCTAGTATCTCTCTTAAAGCAGCTAACATTAAATGAGCTGCTGTATGGTATTTTATAGTCTGTTCGCTATCATCAGCTAAACCAGCTTTAAACTTACCTTTAGCAGCTGTTTTAGATAACTCTTGGTGTTTAGTTAACTCCTGATTAAAACTTTCTTCATCTACCTGAATACCTTTTTCTTCAGCTAATTCTTTAGTCATTTCAATCGGAAAGCCATAGGTTTGATATAGGTTAAACGCCTCGTGTCCACTAATATCTTTGTCAGATACTTTTTCAAATTGCATTAATCCCCTCTCTAAAGTTTTTCTAAAACGAATCTCTTCTTCTGCTATAACTTGAAAAATAAAATTTTGGTTAGTGATTAGTTCAGTATATGGATCTTTTAAGCTATCAATTACTTCTTTAGCTATTTCTCTAGTTATACTCTCCCCCATTCCCAAAATCTTACCATGGCGAATAGCCCTTCTAATTAATCTTCGCAATACATACCCCCTATCTAAATTAGATGGCTCTACTTTTTCTGCTAACAAAAAGGTAGCAGCTCGCAAGTGATCAGCAATAATTCTAAACTCTTTTTTATGTTCCTCATACTTCTTGCCAGATAGTTTTTCTATTTTTTTAATAATATCAGTAAACAAATCTGTTTCAAAAATAGTTTCTTTATTCTGTAATACTGCAGTAATCCTTTCAAAACCCATACCAGTATCTACATTTTTTTGGGCTAACGGTTCAAACTTACCCTCTTGCGTTTTATTATACTGCATAAATACATCATTCCAAATCTCTACCCACGAGTCATCATTTGGGTCAAATTCTTTAGGTGCCTCTCCTTCGCCAGACCAATAAAATATTTCTGTATCTGGTCCGCAAGGTCCTGTTTGCCCAGCTGGTCCCCACCAGTTATCATCTCTACCTAAGTAAACAACTCTGTCTTGAGGTATGCCCAAGCTTTGCCAAATTTGAACTGATTCTTCATCTTTAGGTATATTATTCTCCTCTTCTCCCTCAAACACACTGATGGCTAGCTTCTCTATTGGCAGTTTTAACTCTTTAGTTAAAAATTCAAAACTCCATTCAATAGTTTCTTGTTTAAAATAATCTCCTAAAGACCAATTGCCAAGCATTTCAAAAAAAGTTAAATGGGTAGCATCCCCTACTTCATCTATATCATCTGTTCTTAAACATTTTTGGCTACTAGTTAAACGTTTACCCAATGGATGCTTTTCGCCCAATAAATACGGTACTAAAGGATGCATCCCAGCAGTGGTAAATAAAACAGTGGGGTCATTTTCTGGAACTAAAGAAGCCGAGGGAATAATTTTATGCCCTTTCTTTTCAAAAAACTTCAAATATTTTTCTCGTATTTTTTTTGAGTTCATAATCCAAACTACTTAGCCAAGAAAATAATTATTAATAGAAAATTTAAGCTGTTCAATAAATAAATCCTTAAATGCCCTAATGTTATTTTGTTCATAAAAAACAATAAGTGCTTTTTTATACTCTGCCTCATTAACACTTCTAAAAGAAAGTGGGCTGGCATTATTTGCCAAAAGCAAAGCATTAGCAAGTAAACGAGCGGTTCTTTTATTACCATCTTCAAATGGTTGGATGTATGATAAAACAGCCACAGCGATTAATGCTTTTGAAAAAACATCTACTTTGCTATTTAATACCTTAATTACTTTTTCCATAGCCTCTCTAATTTGATGCTGGTTGTTCAACGGCATATATTGAGTACCAACAATTCCTACTGGTGCTTTACGTATACCTTTAGTGATGTTCAATCCATCAACGATTATACTATGGATACTCTCAATCTTACTTAAACTAATTTTCTTAAAATCACTTCTTTTGTCTAAAATATAGTCAAGTGCTTTTTTATGATTTAAAATCATAATTGCCTCTTCTTTTTTATGCCCCTTGGCCTCTTTATTATCTTTAATTAAAATCTCTGTATCTATCAAAGAATATGTATTTCCTTCAATTTTAGATGATTTCCAACTTAACTCAATAGTTAATCTTTCAAACTCTTTTTTTATAATACTCCCAGATAAAGATTTGATTCTTTTTTTATAATCCAAATCTAAAGCATTAAGTTCTTGTCTCTCTTTACTATCCAATAAATCTTGAATATTTTTGAAAATATCAAAGTTAAACTTTTTAAACTGCACTGTGCGTTGATCTGCTTCTCTTTGAAAATATTTATCAAGATCAATATATTCTAAAAAATCTTGTTGTATTTTTTCTTGATAGAAAATACTCCTTCCTTTACCTTGTTTAATAATTAAGCCATTTTCTAATAAAAAATTAATATCTCGGATAATAGTAATACGAGCAACATCTTTAATGGCTTGCCTTACTTCTTGATTACTGGCCTTACCCTTCTCGATGATAAACTTTAATATCTTATTTTGCCTACTTGTTAATTTGAGCATAATTTAATTGTATCATTTGATATGGCTTAATTGTATCATTTTCGGGTTTGAAATGATACAATTAATTTCACTTAATTAACTAAACCTATCTGCTACTATAGAAGCAGCAAATGAGTATGGTTTAATTTTTGGCTCAAAACCACTGCTTTTTATTAACCCAGTTACCTCTTTAATCATTTCTTTAGTTGGACCAGCAGTGCCTACATCTGCATGGATATATTCAAACTCATAATCAGGGTTTAAACTGCTAACAGTAGAAATCTTATCTTTGATTACATCTCTAAACTTTAAGGCAATAGCACAGGAAAGATACACTTCTTCTAAAATTCTATCTCTAAGAGAATAAAATATCTTTTTATCGCCATACTTTACTTTGGTTAAAAAAAACCTACCTCCTCTGCCTTTTCTTAATACTACTAAAGCCACTGGAAAGTTAGGATTATCTCCTGAAGAAGAATCACACCCTACCACAATCTCGTACTTTTCTTTATGCTCTTGGCTGATATAGCCAAAAATCTCAGAAATTGTTTGGTTAAACGTTAAATCTCCCCTACTGGGGTTATAGAAACTAATTTTATCAAAATCTAAATCTAGCATGCCCTTATTCTACTGTTTTTTTCAAAATCTGCAAGAATTCTTTCTTATCTAAAGACGCTCCGCCAACTAACAACCCATTAAGCCAAGGAGATGCTAAATAATCTGCAGCATTTTTACTGTTAATACTGCCCCCATAAACTATTTTAAGCTTATCTGTATTTTTCTTACCTACTATATCTGCCATTCTTTTTCTAATAAATAGACTAATGGTTTCTGCGCTATCTGGCAAACATGGCCTGCCCGTGCCAATAGACCAAATTGGTTCGTAAGCAATAATCATTTTCTCTATATCTTTTCTCTGTACCTTATCTAAGGCTTTTTTAATTTGACTTTCAATGACCTTAAATGCCTCTCCATTAGTCCGATCCTTTAAGCTTTCCCCTACACATAATATAGGTATAAGCCCTGCTTTAAGAGCCACCTTTATCTTTTTGTTAACCATCTCATCTGTTTCCCCTAAAGCTCGCTTTTCTGAATGACCAATTAAAACATACTTTACGCCTAAATCCTTTAGCATATCTGCAGATACTTGCCCAGTGTATGCACCCCCCTGTTTATAGAAACAATCTTGGGCTCCTAATTTGATGGCTTTGCTGTTAATCGCTTGTAAATAGCAAAAAGGCGGGCAAATAATAACTTCTGCCTCTTTCCTAGTTAGGCCACTGGCTAATGCTCGCGCTTGTTTTATACTACTTGGATTACACTTCCAATTAGCAATAATTATTTTTTTCATATAACGTAAATTAGTAAAAAGTGGGAGGGAGTTCTCTTGCATCGGCCTCTCGGAGGCGAATGAGCATGGTCCCCGAGGTAACCCGAGGGGTCATTCGCCGAGAGCGGAGCGGTGGCTGACGGCTGGGTCAGCCAACCGCGTCCGATGCAAGAGAACTACCCGAGCACTTTTGTTGACTACTTTAAATTTCTTAAATACTCCGCAGCTTTTTCTGGTTCAATAGTGGATATCTCAATACCAGTACCAAACTCAAAACCAGCTGGGATAGATGTTTTAGGTAATATTGTCCAATGCCAATGATAAAACGGATAATTTTTACCATCACAGGGTGCAGTATGTAAATAAAAGTTATAGGCAGGGTCATCAAGCCCTTTATGCAACTTATTAATGGCTATGCCAAATGCCTCTGCTAAATCCTGCTTTTCCCACTCAGTAGCTTCTTCAAAATGAGCTAAATGTTTTTTAGGTGAAATAATCATTTCAAAAGCTACCTTAGAAGCAAACGGGCAAACTACTAAGTAATTATCATTTTCAAAAACGATTCTAGTCTTTGTTCTTTTTTCTATCTCGTTCATATGGCAATAAACACACTTACCTTTTTCTTCAAAAAACTTTTCTGAGTTTTCTAAAGCGTGCTGTAATTTTACATCTACTAAAGGAGTGGTAATCAGTTGTGAATGAGGGTGAGCAATAGAAGCCCCTGCTTCTTTACCATGGTTATGAAAAATAGAGATATAGTTTACAAACTTTTGATTCATTAAACTTTTATACCTTAATTGATACACATCCATTAACTCTTTGGTTTGAGCTTGAGTAAATTGAGCAATCTGCTTATGATGATCAGAAGTAACAATCACCTCATGAAAACCAACAGCATTCATTCTTTTATGAATACTTCCTTCGGTGCGTTCATCTAAGCTTTTACCTGGGATAACAGCAGGGTACTTGTTAGGGATAACAATAGTAGTCCACTTATCTGGCACCGCTTTAGTTTCGGCTATAGGTAGCTCCCTACCCTCGTTGAAAGCTAAGGTTGGTGTTTCTTGTCCGTGCATATCACAAAAAGGGCAAGCTTTTTTAGAAACAGTTTCTTTTTGGCGTTTGTCTTTTTTAAACATTTCTGGTCGTTTAGCCCTGCCAGTGGCAATAACCACCCAATCCTGCCCTACTAAATCATACCTTAACTCTGATGGAAATTTCTTTTTTGGCATAGTATTATATTTGTATATTTTTTATAAAAAGTTTGACAAACATTCTTAATTTGCTATAATAATGGTACGCAAAGTAAGTCTCGCCGAACACCGACCGTATGGCGGGTCTCCCACTTTATGTGGGATAGGCAGCACCCCCTTTATGGGGGCGTTTGCGTTTTTAGAGGGATTTAACCACCTTCTTTTTTTGTAATTTACGTAACATTTGGGTAGCCCATCCTCTACCATCCTCTACATCACGCACTAAACCACACAACGCATCAGCGAATCTAATAAGAGCATTATTCTCCTCTCTCTTAACACCTTTAACTTTTCTTTTTTTGATGTGAAGGTCACGAAGCTCTTTACTAAACTTTGCTACTTCTGTTTTATTAAAACCATCAATGTAAATGGTCGCTATATATATTTTATCCCCTGCTCTTTTTAATATTGCTTTAGCAGTGGCGTATGAGGTCATTTCTAGATAATGACCACTATCTGCAAAAGTTTCAAAAAATATTGTGTTAATAAATAAAGGTGTACTTGCAATCTTTTCAAAATAAATCTCTCTGGATGATTGTTTTGCCTTATGCCACTTAACATTCTTCTTACCACTTTCATTTTCGATACGTTCTAACTCCTGTAACACTTGCTTATAATTTTCTTCTAGAATAACAAGTCCAACAACAAAAAATTTGCCTTCAGTGTCCTGCCCTGATTCATCAACATAACAATAAATTTTTTGTACCGATTTCTTCTTGGGCATAAAATAATTAAAAAAATAATTTAGATATTATTTCTAACAATATTTGAAAAAATATCGTGAACGTAAGTATTACAGTAATTATAACTGAAAAAGCAACACTCACTTTATTTAACCTATTTGTTATCACTCTCCTTTTTTCTTTATTCTTAGTAAAAACATAATACAAAGGAAAAGGAAACTCGAACGACCCCAATTTAATTAACTCTTTCAGAGAACCATCTTCCTTTAGTATATAATGAAACGTTACAAGTTGGAATAAGGGAAGGACAACCATTAAAAATAGAACGAAAATAATAAATCCAGGGTCTATAACAAAAACACCCACAACAGCATCTATAAGTAAAACAAAAATAAGGATTTTATTAATTCTTAATAATTTCTTTTTTGGGCTCATATGAATGTTGTCTATGTTTATTATACCAAAATATAATAAAAAACCCCAATATAATATTGAGATAAATGAAAACAAGGTGTTCAAGGTGAACACCTTGTTGGTACAGAATACAAATTGGGATTATCAAATGTTTAATCAGTTGTCTTACTGATTACAAAGCTAGAAGGATAAGCTATCCAATAAGTTAAGAAGCAAATCAGTGCCTGCCAATGTTCTTCAGCTATTTCCGTCTCCCCTCTTATTTGTGCAACTGAGAACATAAACGAGTCAATCTCGGCAGGAGTATTAGGGGTCAATAAAGCAGCCCCAGCACAGGTAACGGAAAAATTAAAGTTAAAACCATAATGGCTTTCAATTAATTTAACTCCTATCCTAGCTTTCTCAGTCAGACTGAGCGTATACACCCAATCCAAAAACTCAGCTATCTCTTCTCTGTTAGGGGGATCTAATGCAAGTTTATTGGTAACGTCTCGATACAATATTTGCAATCCTTTTTTCATGTTTTTCCTCCTCTATACTTTTTTTATCAACAGCACTATATAAACCACCTGCCCTCATTTAACTCCCTGATCACTCTTTTGTCAACACCTGTGGGCCATTCTTAAAGATGGCGATGGTGTGCTCAAAGTGAGCGGAGAGCGAACCATCCTTTGTTTCAAAACCGTGTCCATCTGGTGCTTTTTTCAAACGTGAGTCCCCTACTGTAACCATTGGTTCAATAGCAAATACCATACCTTGCTTTATGGCATCTCCTTTATGACGCTGACCATAATTTGGTATTTGTGGATCTTCGTGCAGTTCTCTACCAATGCCATGCCCACATAAAGTACGAACCACATTAAAACCTTGTGTTTCAATATGTCTTTCTATGGTATTACCAACATCACCAATAGTATTACCTATTTTAGCTTTTTTAATACCAATTTTTAAAGCTTTTTTAGTGGCTTTAATTAACCTGTTTGTTTCTGGATCTATTTTACCTATGGCTAAAGTTATAGCCATATCAGAATAAAATCCCTTATACTTCATCCCTAAATCCAGTGATAATATATCTCCATCTTTCAATACATAACTACTAGGAGCAGCATGAACAATTACATTGTTCACAGAGGTACACAGAGCAGCTGGAAAGCCATTATATCCCTTAAACCCTGGGATAGCATCATATTCAAAAACAAAGGCCTCTGCGGCCTTGTTTAAGTCGTTAGTTGTAATGCCGGGTTTAGCCATCTCCTCAAGGCGAGCCATTATCTTAGCCAAACGCCTGCCCC
>CAYOFM010000020.1:0-10437 GCA_964403365.1 uncultured Candidatus Saccharibacteria bacterium
AGTTCTGTTTTTATTGTAGGATTTTTTTCCATTCGTGAAAATGGAATGAGCATAATAAAATAAGTAGTTAGGTCAGTTAGCTCAGGTATACCACCTTGTAGTACAAAATGTGTATTCTTCTTAGTTGGATCTAATCCAACAGCAATAAAGTCGAGGACCACCTCTTTTACCGCCCCTTCTATCACTTTCGGTCTGTCTATGTGTGTAGTCAATGCTTGGACATCAGCGATCAGAAAAAAACACTCGTAAATCCTTTCTTGTTGAAGCTCAACCCACATTCTCAATGCGCCAGCATAATGACCAAGATGTAATGGACCTGTCGGACGAATGCCAGTTAAAATTCTTTTTATAGCCATTTTTTATTTTTCCTTTCTTTATAAAATTGTAAAGAACTACTTCTTTGTAAAACTATACTCTTTTTAGCACATCAAAATAACTTGTCAAGTGCTTTGTGTTTTATTTAATAAAAAAAGAACCTAGGCATATGTCCAGGTTCAAAATAATATGTAGATAATGCAGGAATGGCACCGGGGACGGGACTTGAACCCGCAGCTAACGGTTTTGGAGACCGTCGTTCAACCACTCGAACTCCCCCGGCACACATAGTTTTTAATTTACTGATACTAACAACTTAACAAAATTAATATTAATTGTCAAGAAAATTATCGTGAAGTTTCATTTTATCTCTTCACAGTGATAACATTGTTCTGCATCTTCAAGTGTGCCAAATGAAAATTCTCCACAACGGCTACATCGCCATAACTTACGTTTACATATCAAGCATCTTCTTGTCCCTACATCATCTACTATTCCCGCTGTTTTATGTCTGCATTTGGGACACCAATATGCAATGACCTTTGTACGGACTATCCTACTCATCTTATATCACCTCTTTCTTTGTCTCACAGAACTTAATGTATTTACTATAAATTATTCTTTCACAATCAGCATATGAAGTCAATAGTCTTATACAAAAAGCTGATGGGTTGTATAACCCACCAGCTTTTCTTTATGCTGTTTTGTGTCTTATACTATCGTTATACTTCAACTTGTTCCCAAGGCAAGATGGGTCTACCAAAGTGACCGTAACAGGCAGTGTGTTGGTAGATTGGTTGTAGTAAACCCAACCTTTCAATAATAGCTTCTGGACTAAAATAAAATTTAATTTGTTTTTAAAAATGGATTTTCCATATCAAAAACAATTTTTGGTGTTTCGTTATTGATAACATCAGGCGATATCTTATACTTCTTAGCATAAATAGTTGTAGCAGAACAAAACAATCCCTTAGAGTAATTAAAGCCCATTTTTTTAGACATATCTTTTACTGCTTGCTCACTTGTTGATTCGATCTCCACGTATGGTTCTAAAAATGGCCACTCATCAATAGTTATTTCACACTCATCACACTGCCATTCTTCTCTTTTATTTTCTTGATACGCCTTTTTTTGGCATCCAGTTAACTCCAAAAACTCTACTGCATTTTCAAAATTATCCACTTTTAAACAGATTTCTTTTTGATCCTCTATTCTGCCAGCATCAGTATCTTTCAAACTCATAGTAATTTTGTCACCTTCATCTCTTACTCTGAGCCATCTATTTACTCCATCTATATCTTTGGGTAAATTAAAAACCACCCGTTTCTGTAAATATTCGGGCTTAATCAATGTAGCACTAATATCTTTCAATTTTTCCCTAATATCATTTTTATCAACATTCAAAAATGTTGCTTCGTATTCTATGTCCATATACTTTATATATTATCAATGTTTTTAAACAATTCTTGGTGGGCAGTTCGACAATCTTTGAAAATTTGAAGTTCGCCAATAAACGGTTCCATCTGGCCCATAGCAAAATTATGTTTCCACTCAATTTCTCGCAGATACTCCTTATCTTTAATTAACTTGGCATGAGGTATATTCTCACAAAAATCTACCACCTTGATAATCATCGCATCTTTACCAACCTTTTTTATCTTATTTAATAAAACACTCCACCTCTCTTTATAATCTTCAATCTTTTCTTGAGTTAACGCTAAAACTAAATCTGCCACTCCCCTACCAAACTCCTGCTCTATCTCTTCTATGGCACAGCTAGTATCTTCAACTATATCATGGAGTACACCAGCTACAACCACATCTTGTGACTGATCTAATTCAAGTAACCTTAAACCAACTCGAAGAGAATGCACAATCAATGGCTTATCATTATCATAGCCATCTTTCATATACTTGATCAAAAAAATGACTGCTTTTTCCAATGCTTTATCTTTTATTGGTGCTTCTATTTTCATAGTAAAAAATTATGAATGGTTTTAACCCTACTTTTCTCACTCGCTCGGCAAAACAAAAGATTACCTTTGTTTTGCTCTTGCTTCGTTCGAAAATAAATATAACAACATACAAACTTCATCAATTAGTTCACCCTGAAACTGGATGTGATCTGGCAACACTGCTACTTGCCTGAACCCTATTTTCTCGTATAATTTTATGGCTGGCTCGTTATTGGCAAAAACAAAAAGCTTAATAATCTTTAACGCTGGTTTGAATTCTTTTTTAGCCAATTCAATAACTTCTTTTATTAAATAAGTGCCAAGGCCAATTCTCCTAAAATCCTTGCCAATAGCAATGCCGAATTCTCCAATATGGTCCTGCCTCTCTTTCTGCAGTTTAATACTGCACTGCCCTGCAACTACCCCATCACATTCAGCGATCAAAGAAACTACTTGTTTATCTTTGACTGCCTTTATCCTATCTTCCAACCACTCTTTTTCTTCCTTGAGTGTTTTTTTGACTCTCACCAAAATCTTAGCATCCTCATTAATAAGAGCATTAACATACACCATAAACTTTTCCGCAGATAACATGTCCTTTTCTAAAGGTTTTCTAACGGTAATTAATTTATCCCCAAATTTTTTCGTTTCCATGATTTAATGTTTTTTTAAAATTTCTTTCACATAATCCTGCTTTAAGGTGCCGTATAGTTCCCGATCTTTTTTTGTTTGTTCGCACCATTTAAGTTTTAGTTTATATAATCTTTCTACTTCTCTTTTATTCCCTCTCATATAATCTCTAAAAAATAATAATTCCTTATACTCTTTGCTACCTTTTTTAACTATGTGCAAGTGAAAATCAGCGAAACTACTTGCTTGTTTGTTGCTTGCAAATATCCTTCCATTCTCTTTAGCGTGAACATGCAAAAATCCTGCTTGCTTTAAATTTTCTATAAGTACTCCTGCCTGCTTCCACTTTTCAATAGCAATCATGATATCAATAATACCTTTACCACCAAGCCCTGGCACTGCTGTGCTACCAATATGATGAATCTCAAAATCCCCAATAGCCGAAGCAATCTTTCTCCTTTGCCCCTCAAACATCTCAGGAAACTCTGAATGGTATGGGTGTATAATTAATTCCTTCATTATTAGTATCTTACCCCTGTCAACGCAGTTTTACAAGCCACGACATAGAGAATTGATTACATAATATTTTAACTTCCTTTAGAAACAAAATCTTTTAATGATAGACCTGAAGCAAGTAATAGCCTTAATTAATTCATTTTTGGTTATAAATTCGTCGGGTTGATGCGCTCTCTTTATATCCCCTGGACCAAGAATGATTGCTGGTATTCCATGCTTTTCATAAAATATTGCTTCTGTAGCATAAGATACTGCCTTTGATTTTCGCTCGGTCACTGCCTCAATTACCGAAAGGCTATTTTTATCTATAGAAGATTCAAAAGGTGGAACAGTAAGGTACTTTTTGACTACCCCCTTACTTAATCGTTGAATTTGTTGAAATAAATATTTGTCATCATCGAGAGATATAGCTCGATACTCTAAGGAAAGCAAACAAAAATCAGGCACCTTGTTTATAGCTGAACCACCTTTTATTTTTCCTATATTTAAAGTTGAGTAAGCAGGCTTAAAGCGAAAATCTTTATTCCATTGGATCTCTAATGATAACTGCTTTAACTTCTGGATTAAGTCTCCTGTTACCTCCACGGCATTTATGCCTTGTTCTGGATTACTGCTATGCGCTTCTTTACCAAAAATTCCTACATCCAGAGCTACAACTCCTTTATGAGCAATAACTGGTTGCATGCCAGTTGGTTCACCTATTATTGCCAGATTACTCATTTTGATAATTTCAGTATTAAGTATTTTTTTGATCCCATTGAAATCTTTTTCTTCGTCAAAGGTAAAAACTAAATATAGAGGTTTTTTCATCTTTGTTTTTTCTTTCTTTAACGCAAAAACTGCGGTTATCATTGCCGCTATCGCGCCCTTCATATCAACAGTTCCTAAACCATAAAATCGGTTTTGTTTCTTAATTAACTGAAACGGGTTAGTTTTCCAACTATTACCAGCAGGAACTGTATCAGTATGCCCAGAAAAAATCAGTCCTCCCCCACCTTCTCCTAATTTTGCAACAAGGTTTGCTTTTGTGCCATACTTAAAGACTTGAACTTGAAATTCGTTTTTTTCTAAAATATTTTTCAGAAAATAAATTAATGGCAAATTAGTGTGTTTACTTTCAGTATTAAATTTTACCAACATCTTTAAAAGATCTATTGTGTTAAACATAGGTTATATTTGTAAAAAATTAGATTGGGAGAGAGGCTGTAAATCCCCTCTCCCATATTAGCTTGTCGAGGGCTAGTCTAATTATTCAAGTTCATTCTTTCTAGGGCTTAAAGTTAATGTCCAGTAAGTTCTATGCTGATGCTTTTTATCAAAAATGGGTAATTCTTGAAATCCTAATTTTTGATAAAGATTTCTTGCTACTATTGCTTGGACATCCGTTCTCAATAACACCAAATCAAATCCTTGTTTTTCCATAACACTAAGTAACTGCCAAGATAATTCTTTACCTATTTTGTTACCACGATATTCTTTTGCTGTGCCTAGCTCATCAATATAAAAAACTTTTCTGAGCTTACCATTAAAAAGATAATCGAGTTGATTATGCCCAGCGATCTGAGCTAACTTTGCTACATTAACCCTATAACCCCATGTAAAGCTTACTATTTCATCATGGTTTGACACAACAAAACCGTAACTTTCACTTACTCTCAGCTCTTGCTTCAAACCAGAGACTACATCTTTTACATTCCAAAAATCTTCGTTCCATGGTGGCTCTTTCCAAATCTGACAATAAATTTTAGCCACGTTTTCAGTTAAAGAGGCATTCTCAATCAGCAAAGGTTCAATGTGAAAACGTCCTCTTGTTTCTGATTGGATCAATCCTGTGCAATGACAGGACGGCAGTTTGCCCCAATTTTTGCATCGCGAGCAAGGCTCCCATAATTCAGGTGGCAGACAACACTTAGGAATAGATATCAACCCACTTTTTCGAAAAATATGGCTTGAGTGATCGTTCGCTAAAGAAACAATTTTCCATTCTGGAAACACTTTAATTGCCAATCTCTGTGCTTGATTTACTAATCTCGTTCCAATACCTTGCTTTCTATAATCAAACCCCACAACAAGAGAGGCGATCTCTACCAGACCAAGATTACTCCACGGATACACACAAACATAGCCAATAGGTTCTTGTTCGTAGAGTGCTATAAAGCATCTATTATCATCGATCTCATTTTGAATGTCTTGAAAATCTCTAGAAAGCATATTACCTCTCTTAGATTCACTTTCAATCAGTTGATAAATTCTTTGAGCTAACCCAACGAATTCTCTCGACCCTTTTACTATCTCAATATCATTTTTTGTTTTCATTATCTTCCTCACTTTCCTATAAAAATTTTAAGGTGCGGTAGAATAAAAAAACAGCCCTCGACAGGCTCTTGTTTTATTCTTAACTATTTTACTAAATCTGCTTTTACTTCATTTTTATATAAGAATAAAAAAACAACCTACTTGGAGCTGAGTAGTTTCTTGATGATGTCTCCTATTCTGTTTCTGTAAGTTGTTATTCATAAATTAAACTTTCCATTAAACAACTTCAGTATACTCCATGATAAATCCTTGTCAAGCCATAGCCGCCACAACATCGCTCTTGACAAATGTTTTCCTCGTGCTAATGTGACACCATGTGTTCTAATCAGCTCTTTCCAATATCAAAATGGCTTTTAAGCCAAAGGAGATAATATGTTAGGTCAAAAAAGTTTTGAGGAACAATACTTACAAACCATACAGAGATGTCTTAATGAGGGTATTGACAAGCCTTCTCGTGGAGAGGTAGGTCAACGTTCAATATTTGGCGTTCAAATGAGGGCAAATCTTCAGGCAGGATTCCCAATTTTAACGACTCGCAAAATATCTTTTAAGATTGTCGCTTATGAACTTCTTTGGATTTTGAGAGGGCATACAAGCATTAAGTTTCTTCAGGACAATGGAGTTCATATATGGGACAAATTTACCAATGAAAATGGCGAGGTAGGGCCTATTTATCAGTGGAGAAATTGGCGACACTCTGACATAGTAATCGATCAATTGAAGACTGTGATTAATGAGATAAAAGAGAATCCGACATCAAAACGCCTAGTTGTTAGTTCTTGGAATGCAGGGGAGTTAGATCAGATGGCAGTGCCACCCTGCCCGCACATGTTTCAATTTATAGTCGCGGGTGGTACGCTTCATTGCGTCCTCACACAGAGGGCGGGCGATATTCTATTAGGCGTGCCGTATGATTTAGCATTGTATGCTTTATTGACAAATTTAGTCGCTCAAGTGACAAATTTAAAACCAGGGGAGGTTATTCACAATATTGCTGATTGTCATATTTACCACAATCATTTAGAAACAGTAAAGAAATTACTAAATATCGAACCTGGCAGAATGCCTCAACTAATTCTTAATAAAGGCGTGAATGATATTGATGATTTTGACTTTAGTCACATGCGACTAGAAAATTATCATCCATTGTCAAAGCTTACTGGCGATGTAACTGCTGTTCCTTTATTTAAGACCTTTATTTAAGACTTTTCTTTATAAGCATTAGGTAAGGGTTAGATTAGACCTTGTGTCATTAAAAATTGAATAATTGTTTCAATACTGAACCAATAAAAAGAGGAGGAGGGCAATATGACTTACCACAAGATAAAAGTAATCTTGGTTAATTTGATATCCTATGATTATATTGTACGATATCAGGCACCACTCGCAGTCAATATTTTAGCTGGTTATCTAAGATCTAAGGTACCAGGCATTGAGGTGATAGTAATCGATATGCAGGATATCTTTTCTAATTCTGTAATCACAGGATCGGAACAGGAAGCTGGTTTTAATGAGACAATCGGCCATACAGTGCAAAATATATTACAGGTTAGTCAAAACACTCCGGTAATTGTTGGATTATCAATGAAGTGGGCAACTAAAGATGTGGCAGGTCTCATCATAAAAAAAACATTGGCGTGTACTGACAAGGGTAGTATTCTTTTCATAGTTGGCAACTTATTGTCAACATATGGGTATTTGCACCTTTTGGCACATCCAGACTTTCAGGATGTGCTAGCGGTGATTGGCGAAGGCGAGGACGCACTGGTTGAAATAACCAAAGCAGCGATAGAATACCCAGAAAACATTACTAATAATAATCTTTACACTGGGATTGCCAATGTAGCCGTTCGACGCAAGGGGCAAATAACTATGGGTGGTCTTGAAAGAGTAAACCTACCAGAATATCCTCCCTTAACAGTCTCATCGGCTCATGATACATACGATAAGGAATGGGATGTTTATGCTAAAGAAACGAGTCGCGGTTGTCCATGGGGAAAATGCACTTTTTGTTCCATTAAAGAACAGTTTGGCTCTTATCGTGGTTTTAATGGAAAAGCCGATTGGGGATGGAAGCCATTCACGCTTGAAAAAGTTTTTTCCGACATCGACAATTATATTTCTCAGGGTGCCTTAAATTTTGATATTAAAGATTCAGAATTTTTTGGACCAGTGAGGGCTGACGGGTCTGATCATTTTTGGGATTCAATGAATCGAGTTGAACAATTTGCCCATAGATTTGATGAGTTGAATAAGAAATTTGGAGCAACGATAAACCATGTATCAGTTCGCGTGGATACAGTGGTTAAGGAGGGAGAACCATTAAAAAACATACGACGACGAGAAGTGTACGAGTTACTCAGCAAAGCAGGCCTGCGAGGACTATATCTAGGAATTGAGTCGGGGAGTCCCCAACAATTAAGGCGCTATTGTAAAGGCGTAACTGTTGAAGAAAACAAACAGGCGATATGGACCCTTCGGAATCTTGGTTTTAACCTTGAGGTTGGATTTATTTTTTTCAGTCCGTTAGATGACTTGGAAGATTTACATAATAACATCAACTTCATTGAAGATACAAGATTGTATGAAACTGATTCCCGAATTTTTGGAAGTTTACGCGTGCAAGAAGGAACGGCTTATGTTGATATGCTGAAAAACAAAGGATTGTTGGGTAGGTTTCAGCAAGAGAGCCTGAGCTATTCTTGTAGATACCAAAATGATAGAGTTTATTCCATAAAAAAACTTTTTGACTCATGGGAGCGAGCAACAATCAAGTTAGTTAGGTTGTTACCCAAGGTTGAAAGATTAGAAAGTTATAAGATTAATTTTCTGTTTCTTCAAGATGTCCTGAACGCTTACTATGACAACAGAGAAAAAACAATTAAGGAAATTGTTGCCCGTTATGCATGGGAGAGAAGTAAACTTCTGAATAAGGTTGTCAGTAATGCGGGAGGGTTACTAGGTGAACACCTTGAGTTTGCGTATCGTGCCAATAATACTTTACTGCAGTAAAGTATGTTATATAAAATAAAAGTGTGATTACAATATCCTTTAATCACACTTTTTTTAATAAATTTTGAGCGGGACTATGGCATTACTGCCATAATAGATTCTAAACTATTTTCAATGGATCCTGAATTATCCACGGGCTTAAAATTGGGATTAAACTTAAGGAACAAACGGGAAATATCCATGCGAAGTTTAGAATTACGCATTATCATATTATCACATTTGCTCAATCTTTTCTTCGCCATTCTTTCAAGCCAAATCTGTTCGTCACTGACATGGACCAAGATGCTTAGGTTTGATGGGTAAAGGGTGTCTAGTATATTACGCCATATATTTTCATATTTTTTATATAATGCTGGATTGGCGGCGAAATGATAAGCAAATGTCGTCCAAATCCAACGATCCACAATCGCCGTGGTACCACTAGCTACTATTTTCTTTATTTCTCGAGAAGAATATATTACGGTCTCAACAAAAAAAAGAAAACGATCTTCATCAAAGACGACACCATCATTATCAATTTGCCTGCATTCTGCAAGAAATGGTCTGGGTGGCGTGCTATGGTAAACTCCCATTAATTTTTCTGCTAGCAACTTCGCCAACGTAGATTTACCGACACAATCCAGACCATCCAGTACGACAAAAAGACCACTCATATCCGTACCATCCTTTCTTTCTAAATTTTAAAGATCAAACACAAGTTATTAGAACAATTTTTTGAGACCAGAGACTGGTTTTAAGGCAATCCCTTTCTCTTTGTACCGCCTTTGTAATTCATCAAATGCTATCAACCCAAGATTTTTGTGAATACTATGGTTAAATTCCGTAATTTCAATCCCAAACCATTTCGGCGGGACAAACTGTTTCATTTCTTCTTCATCCTTAAATTCCACTTCTACCCTAGCGTATCCAGCTAATTTTCCTTGGTATAGATCTATCTCGCTGGTGTAGTGCTCATCAAGGGGGTATAGATACATATTTTTTTGATGGCGTTGCGTAGCTACTGAAATTAATCGTTCAAATTCTTGCTTTGTGATGGCAATAGTATGTTCAATTTTTTTATATTTGGATTTGCCAACCTTCTTTCTAATCTCATAATGCCTTCCTTTTTTTCTAATGCCTAAGTGGTCGACCCTATTTCCCCCTGCTTTGTGCGGATCATAAAAATCCCCAGTATCAATGGCTATCGGCTGGTAATTAGATAGATCGCTGGGTAATGATTTCAGTAAAAAAACTCGTTCAATTTCTTTTTGCTTCATATTATCCTTTTTACTATAATTTACTTAAAAAGTCAATTGAAAATAAGGGTCAACTCCCAATAGTTCCAATATTCTTGTAAAGCCTGAGAAAATAATATTTTTTCAACAAAAAATAAAAAACTGCTAGACTCACAACAAAAAATATCACAGCCATTAAACTATTCAATGGATTAACACTAGCATAAAAAAGACTTAGTATGAGTTTGTCAATCGATTTTATTTTGTCCCAATTAAAATAAAGAACGAGCGATATCGTACCATACGCTAAGTCGATTAAGTACATAAAAAATAATACTCTCAGAGCGGTTGCAAGCTTTGATTTTTGAATTTTAAACTTCATATTCCCAGCCGGGTTGCCAGGCTTTTTGTTTGCGCCAATCTTCAGCTATGGCTTGCTCCCATGTTTTGTTTTTCAATAAAACATCTAAAGCTAACTG
>CAYOFM010000021.1:0-10394 GCA_964403365.1 uncultured Candidatus Saccharibacteria bacterium
TCTTTACCTACTATTAGTAGCTTTCAAAACAATGCTGAGTTTGGGCAGGAGGTTATCTCAATTATTAGTGCTCTTGAGGCAGCTAGGCATCGCACATTAGCCTCAGAAGGAGCAGGTACATGGGGAGTTGCTTTTTCTGACCTTAGCTCTCCTAATGAATATGTGCTTTTTCAGGGTGCCAGTTATACTTTAAGAGACACTAATTTTGATAAGGTTTATCAGTTACCTGAGTACATTATTTTTGACGATATTAATTTAAATAGTTTAGACGAAATAGTTTTTAGTAGAATTACTGGTTTAGCTAATAATCCAGGCTTTGTGCGGATAGCCTTAGATGATGATTTAACAGTTAGTCAAACAATTTACGTAGAAAGTTCAGGATTAGTTTCTATAGCCCCATCTCCAGTTATAACCGATACTAGACAAAAAGATTCTCGGCATATCCATCTTGATTACGATAGGGTGATTGATACTAATATAGAAAGCATAGTTTTAAACTTTGAGGGTGGTGTTACTGAAACCATTCCTATTGTTAGTAATATGATGGGCGGGCAAATTGACTGGACAGGTCAAATTGATGTAGGTGGTGAGGATCAAATTATTAGAATACATACTCATCGGTTAAATGACATAGATACGCAGTTTTGCATTCATCGTGATTTAAGATACAATAATAGGATTTTAGATATTGATATTGATGGTGATTTTGGAATTTCACCTAATCTTGTCAATTATCAAGCAGATGGCACAACTACCCAAGGTAGCTCTATATTTATTACTGATTTACTATGGCAATAAAGCATCAACAATCTGGGATGAGCTTAGTAGGACTTTTAATAGCTATGGCTATTATTATTACAGGGGTAGTTTATGTTTTTGGATCAATGAATTTTGCTTTAGGTACTTTGTCAGACAAAAAGCAACTTTATCAAGCTAACTTTTTGGCGGTTCAAAAAATGGAAGCTGTTAGAAACATTAGAGATGTAGGAGAGTGGGATACTGGTTTAGGGGTAGTGACTATTGATACAGCTTATCATTTAGAGCAATCTGGTACTCCTTTGACTTGGAATCTAGTGCTTGGTGAGCAGACAGTTGGTCATTTTACAGAAAGTGTTATTTTTAACCAAGTATTTCGTGATGCTAATGATAATATTACAGCGAGCGGGGGTGTTTTAGATGTTAATACAAAAAAGATAACAGTAACTATATCTTGGCCATCTGGTAGTGAAACAAAAAATGTGGAATTAGTCGGTATTTTAACTAATTGGTAACTTTATGCATACAGGTAAAAATAAAGGGTTTACATTGATAGAGCTTTTAGCTGGCTTGGCTATCTTTGTAGTAGTTTTTGGCATTTTAACCACTTTTATTGTTTGGGTGTATCGTTCTAATGTAAAGTTCCAAGCCTTAAGTGAAGTAGCTACTAACACCCAAAGAGCTACTCAGGTTATGCTAGATGAGATAAGGTCTAGTGCTAGCATCTATATGCCAACCACCAATGCTTCTCAGTTATCTTTAGAAACACCTCGTTATCAGCCAGCAGGTGAAGAGTTTTCTTTTATTGATTTTTTTGTTTGTGGAACCCAGCTTTGTATGAAAAAAGAGACAGATGCATCACCTGTAGCTATTACTTCGGATAAAGTAACAGTCGATGCACTTAGTTTTAATATTATAGCTAGTGCTAATGGACCTAGTTCAGTACAAGTTACTCTGACTATGAGTTATAAAAGTAGTGGTAGCTTGGAAGAGCAGGCTCAAACCAGTATTACTTCCAGCGCTACATTAAGAAATTATTAACCTATGTTTGTATTACGTAACAATCCAGGGTTTATAGCAGTGTTAGCTACTTTTTTGGTGTTGATAAGTTTATCAGCTGTACTTTTTAATTTAACTGAATTAGTTATTGCCCAGCATTTAGCATCTAATAATATTATTAGATCTACCCAAGCCTACTTTATGGCAGAAAGTGGTGTTGAGGATGCTATTTTAAGAATTAGAAATAATATGCAATTGCCTAGCACCTATATTTTATCCCTAGGTGATAATCTTGAAACATCAGTTGTTGTTACGGATCCAATTAGTAGTTCTAGAACAATTACCAGTGCTGGAGAAGATAGTGATATGTTTCGAGCCGTGACAACGGTTCACAATTTAAGTGGGGACGAAGTCAATTTCTTTTTTGGTGCCCAAGTAGGTAATGGGGGCTTAACTATGGATAATAATAGTGAAGTACAGGGCAATGTTTTTTCTAATAGTAGTATTATCGGTACAGGGCGAATTACCGGTGAGGCTATAGTGGCTCTCAACGGTAATAAAATTGAAAATATGATAATTGACGGTGATGCTTATGTTCATACTTGTGTTAATACAGATGTTGGCGGTACTCTTCATGATGTTTCAGGTGGTAGAGTTGGCTGCACTGCTTCGTCAACAGAAGAATTAACCGAAGAGATTCAGCCAGAGTCTTTACCTATTTCTGCCAGCCAAATTACCCAATGGAAAGATGATGCTGAAGCAGGTGGTACCTATTTTGGTGATTATAATTTAACAGAAGCCACTGCTACCATAGGCCCTCTTAAAATTAATGGCAATTTATCTTTAGATAATGATGTTGTACTCACCTTAACTGGTACAGTTTGGGTTACAGGTAATATTACGTTAAGCAACAATGCTATTATAGAGCTAGATAGACCAGAGTATGGCTTTAATAGTGGTGTTTTACTGGCTGATGGCGTGATTGACTTGAGCAATAATGTTATTGTTCGTGGTTCTGGAGAAGATGGAAGTTATATAATGCTTTTAACTACTAACTCGGCAAACCCTGCTTTAATAGTGAGCAATAATGCTGAGGCTGGGATATTTTATGCTAGTAATGGCTTTATTGAAATTTCTAACAATGTTGAACTAAGAGAAGCCACAGCTTATGGTTTGCATTTAAACAACAACGCAGTTATTCAATATGATGTTGGTATAGCTAATATGCTTTTTAGTAGTGGTCCAGGCAGTGGTTGGGGAGTAGAAAATTGGCAAGAAACAGAATAATCTATCCACACAGGACGTTTGTCTATTTGACTTCATTTTGTTAATTGGCTATAATTGGACATAGTTAATGTATCTGATTAATTATGATAAAAAATAACAAATTTGACCAACGATTAACTCAATCTTCAGTTGATTTTTTGTCAAAAATAGCACAGATTGATGAACAGAAAGGGCAATGGATTGCTGGGGCAAAGTTAGGCCCTCAAATTTTAGGTCGCCTTAAACGATCTGTTTTAATTACCTCTACAGGTGCCTCTACCCGTATTGAAGGGGCTAGATTATCTGATGAAGATGTTGAGAAAATGATGAGAGGCATCAATATTCAGAAGTTTGCCAACAGAGACAAGCAAGAAGTTAAAGGATACTATGAACTTCTTGAAAATGTTTTTAATTCTTGGAAAACACTTCGTTTTAATGAAAACACCATTAAGCATTTTCACCAAGAACTCCTTAAATATGTTGAAAAGGACAAAAAACATAGAGGCGAGTATAAAAAGAAAGAAAATAAAGTGCATATGCTTGATAAAGCTGGTCATTCAGTTGCCGTACTTTTCGACACTACCCCAGCTTATCTAGCCCCTAAAGAAATGCAGGAATTAGTTGAGTGGACCAAAGAAGTATTAGAAGAAGAAAGATTCCATCCATTGCTTATTATCGGTAATTTTTTAGTTGAGTTTTTAAATATTCATCCATTTGAAGATGGCAATGGTCGGCTTAGTCGAGTTTTAACTAATCTTTTGCTTTTAAAACAGGGTTATGAGTATATGCCTTATGTGTCCCACGAGAAATTAGTTGAAGATAATAAACCAGAATACTATATTACCCTTAGGCGAAGCCAAAAAACTATTAAGACCAAAAAAGAAGATATTACTCCTTGGCTTGATTTCTTTTTAGCTATATTTTTAAAACAGTCAAAAATAGCTGTTGAGTTATTATCTAAAGAGAATGTAGATAAACTTTTAACTTCAAAACAAATGGCTGTTTGGCAATATTTACAACAGGTCGAAGAAGCTACAACAGGTGGAATTATTAAAAAGACAAAAATTGCTAGACCAACTGTTAAACAGACGCTTAATAAGCTTTTACGGCTTAAGAAAATTGAGCGTATTGGTCAAGGCCGAAGCACTGCTTACCGTAAGATTACTTAGCTAGACAATTGGCAAGAAACAGAATAATCAAGTATAATGAGGTATAGAACATATGAATCTATTTTCATCAAAATTAGAATCTTTTGGTTTAGATATCTCTGAGTTTTCTTTAAGAGTAGCCATGTTTAAAAAACAAGGCACAGTGATTAAGTTAGTTTCTTTTGGACAAAGCAAAATACCAACAGAGGTGTTTAGCGGTGGTCATATTAAAAAAGAACAGGCTTTAGCTGATATTATTAAAGCAACACTAAAAAAAGCAAAAGGAGAAAAAATTACCACTAAATATGTGGTGGCATCCCTGCCAGAAGAAAAATCATTTTTAGATATTATTCAAATTCCTCAGGTTGGTGTTAAAGATTTAGAAAATACAGTTAGGTTTGAAGCAAGTAACCATATACCAGTTCCCTTGGAAGAGGTTTGTTTTGGTTTTAAAAAAATTACAAGCGAATTACCGAAAACAAACAAAGACTTACAAGAAGTGTTAATTGCTGCCACTAATAGAGATGTGGTTATTTCACACACCAAAGTTTTAAAGTTAGCAGGATTAATACCATTAGCTTTGGAGGTAGAGGGTTTAGCTGTAGTTAGAGCATTAGTAAAAAGAGATTCTTTGCAAAAACCAATTTTAATCATTGATTTAGGGGGTAGTAGAACTAGCTTTTTGATATTTTCTGGGCAAAGTTTAAGATTCACTTCTACTATACCTGTTTCTGCCCGTGGTTTAACAGAAGTACTTAGTCAAAAATTAAAGATTAATATCTCTCAAGCAGAAAAGTTGAAAATATCTGAGGGGTTAACTGGTGCAAAAAAGAATTTTAAAATAATGACTCCGTTACTTTTAAACCTGGTCAGTCAAATCAGAACTCACTTGGGTTATTACCGTTCTCATGTTGCTAAGAGTAAGTTGTCTGATAAGGGTACGATTAATAAGATATTGCTTTGTGGTAGTGGTGCGAATTTAAAAGGATTAGCTCCATTTTTAGCAGATCAGCTTAAGGTTGAGGTAGAACCAGGCAACCCTTGGGTTAATGTTTTAAAAGAACCACTTAAAAAAACACCATGTATTGATTTTGAAGAATCCCTTGGTTTTACCACAGTTCTTGGCTTAGCTTTAAAAAATATTTACAATGATTAATCTTTTACTTGAACAAGATAAAAAGTATTTATTCTTAGATAGCATACAAAGGAAGATTTTGATTGTTTCTTTAGCCTTTTCAGTTGCTTTGTTGGTTTTAGTATTACTGTTCTTTTGCTTTAGAGCATATCTTAATGATAAGGCAGAGGTGCTTGATGTTCAAATACAAGAAAAACAGGTGGAACTACAAAGCGTTCAGTTAGAAAATTTTAAAGAGGCAGTGGCTAAAATTAATCAAGATTTTGCTCAGATTAATTCTGCGTGGAAAAGGCAAGATATGATAACTCCTGTTTTTGAAAAAATCTATACCCTAACCCCCAACGTAGTTTATTTTGAAGCGTTTTCATTTATGGAAGAAGAGATAAAGATTGCTGGTGTGGCTCAAACTAGAGATGCCTTATTATCCTTTAAAGAGCAACTAGAAGGGGTAGAAATGTTTTCTAATATATATTTTGCACCATTTTCCTGGACACAGGCCACTGATGCTGGTTTTTCTGTAACTTTCAATCATAGCTCCCTTGCGCAATAATCCGTCTAATTAATTCAAATGATCACCTTAAAACAAAAACTTTTTTTAACTGTGACAATAGTTTTAGGCTTAGTTATTTTAGCTATTATTTTTGGTATTTTACCTGTGATTAGCCAAGTAAAAGTTACCTCGCATAACTTGGCTTTTAAAAAATCTACCCTAGCTCTAATTAATACTCAGCTTGAGAGTTTAAACGATTTTCAGAATAAGAAATCTGACTATAACCAAGCCTTAGCTCAAATAGATGATATTTTTATTGATAATTCTGCCCCAGTTAGTTTTATTGAGTTTTTAGAAGCACAAGCTAGAATTACTGGGTTAGAGTTGCTTATCCAGCCCTTATCTGTATCTGATGAGAAAATCTCTACAGCTCCAATCGGTTTTCAGTTAGTTTTAGAGGGTAGATTTAATAAAGGATTACTGTTTTTAGAAAGAATAGAGCAGAGCCATTGGCTGTTTGAAATCTCCCAAATTAGTGTTTCTCGTTTTTCAGAAAAAGAAATAGAGTCCCTAAAAAATACAGAGCACTTAAATGCTGGGGATGTATCTTTAAGGATTAATATTAAAACTATTAGTAGGTAAATTATATGAATCTTGATTTAAGTCCAACAAAATCAGCACTAGGTAAATGTGGTAAGTTTTTTGTTACCCATATTTATTTAGTTTTAATCCTATTTTTACTAATAGATTTATTAATCCTATTTTTATTCTTTTGGCAACTTTATCTTAATCTAGATACCCAAACACTAGAAACGCCTACATCTTTAAAAATGGACCAAGCTTTATTGCAAGATTTTTCCAGTCAATACGATACTCGGCAAGTTAATTTTGATAACGCCCTATCTAAATCTTACCCAGATCCTTTTATTGGTTTTAGATAATAAGTTTGCCCTCGGGCTGGCTTTATGTCGCTAATCTTGATTTTTAGCGATTTTTTTGGTATATTACGGGTGTAGATTGGTTGTAAGAGGTAATAACTTAAGGCAGTTCTGGTTTTTTTGAAAATGTATCTCACTCGCTATCGCTTGTGAGACTCGGAACGTTTTTTTACGCTCGGCAGAGACGCCTCGCTAAAACGTTCGTCGAAGGCAATCAATTGCCTTCGACCCCCTGAGCAATTTTTAACGCAAAATCATAGATTTTGCTAAATTGCCCGCTTAAGCCAATACTTTGGCTTAAGCCCCCGTAGTTCAATGGACAGAACAAAAGTTTTCTAAACTTTAAACAGAGGTTCGATCCCTCTCGGGGGTACTATAAATTGATTAATAATTATTAATTAATATCCAGAAATGGCGATCGTGGTGTAGTGGTAACATTTTTCCTTGTGGAGGAAACGTCGGCGGTTCGAATCCGCTCGATCGCCAATTTGACAGAATAATTTATTTGTATTCTAATATACAATTATATTATTCTAGAAAACAATTCCCCCCAAGTCTGACTTGGGGGGAATTGTTTTTGTGAGTTATATTTGTTTATATCCGAGGTTTATATCTAATGGTATTTCGGTTGCTCGCTCAAATTTTGTTTTACCTATTTCTTTGTAGCTGATTTTAAATTTGTACTCTCCCGCTGAGGTAATGGCTAGACCGTTGATTTTAATAATAGTCCTTAGTTGTTTTTTTCTTTCGGGAAAAATAGTTTTTATCGTAAACTGATTTAGTTTTTTGTTATTTGGATCAAATAGTTCTATTTGTAAATCAAAATTTCTTTTTTTTGTGTTTTCTTTATCTCGCCACAAACTTACAATTTCGAATTGCACAGGAATATTTCTTTTTTCTTGTTTATTGTTATCTAACGGGAGCGTTATGTCCATCTGTTCTGCACAATTAAATAAACTTAAGGAATTGGTTTCCCTATCAACAGAGGACTTTTGACATATAATAGACCAAAGATGTTCCATAGATTTATTTTTATTTGATTTCATTATAGTAGCTAGCATCAGTTGATGTTGGTGATACATATACCCATGCTTCATTGGGTACGTTTTTTGTATAGGCAAAAAATTCCCCTGTTTGTACTGTGGTGTCTCCAAATGAAGCAAATTTCGGTAGAATAAGACGATCGCCGAGTGCTTTAGCTATCTTTTGTAAGAAGCTAATGCTTGGTAGGTGGCTACAGTTCTCTATTCTTGAGATGCTTGATTGTTTAGTCCCTATTTTTTTAGCTAGCTGTTCTTGAGTAAGTCCTTTTTTTACCCTTGCTTCTTCAACCATCTCAGATATTTCAAAATATGCATCATCTTTATTCTCATACTCTTTTTTAAATTCAGGGTCTTTAAGTAATTTTTGTTTAAGGTCTTCAAAGTTCATATATTTTTTATTTTAATATTTGTTTTTCTATTTGTTTCTTTAAATTTATAGCTTTATCTAATTCGTTGGTTGGCGTTTTATTGGATTTTTTCTTTATGCCACACAACACCCAACAAGTACTTTCTATAATTGTAAAAAATATGCGATAGAATAGTTTATCCCAATCTATGGTGAGCTCATAAAGACCTTTATATTTTTCTCCTCGAATTTTTTTAACGATATTTGTTTGAAGAGATTGTTGTAAACCGTATTCTTTTAATCTGTTAATTTTATAGAAGATCTTTTTTCGATGTTTTACAGGGGTGCTTTCTATGAACTCTAAAACGGGTGTGTTTCCTTTTGTTTTTTTGTAGAATTCTATGTGCATAAAATTTTATTTGGAATAAAAACATATCACAATATTGTTATAGTTCCATATTAGCAAATCATAAACATTTGTCAATAGCTGAAAAAATCTTTCCATCCTGAGCTTGTGCTCAGGGGGTTGTTTTTTTACGGAAAATTGGTTAGATTAAATTAGGAGTTAAGATAATATACATACAATTTATTTAAGGAGGGATTAATCATGCTATGGTATGAACATCTGCTTGGCGTTTTAGCCATTCTCACCTGTTTAAATTGGATAATGATAATAGCTGTAATGCGGGTCGGGGCAATGCCAGTGCCTGTGAAACAGTCGCACATAATAAAGTGGAGTAAGCCGTCCTTGGAGGCGGTGTAAATCTCTACATAAAGAAAAAAGACTCACGCTAGCCATGGTGAGTCTTTTAATTTACAAAAAATAATAGGAAATAAAAAAGTACGGGGTCCGACCCCGTACTTTTTTATTTGGTTATAAATTGTGGTTAATTTCTCTTTTCAGCTAGGGTAATTTGTAATGTCCTATGCTTGCCTTTACGTAGGACTTTTAGAGGTACCTTTTGTCCTATCTTACAATCTTGTAGGACATCAGTAACCGAGAGCTTTGAATCAATCTTTTTATTATTCGCCTCTAAGATAATATCAGATTCTTTTAAACCTGCTTTATGAGCTGGGCTACCTGGCACAATGGCTTGCTTTACTCCTATGGTTATACTTGGTTCAGCCACTACTAAGGCGCCACAGTTAACAGGTAGGCCAAATTGTTTTTTAAGCATTTCATTAATCATCATATATCTTACCCCTAAAAACGGTTGGCGAATATATCCGTACTTTTTTAAGTCAACTAAATCTTTTTTGGCGTTGTTAATTGGCAAAGCAAAACCAATGTTTTCTGCGCCAAATACCATAGCTGCATTAATGCCAATAGCTTGACCGTTTAAATTAATTAATGGCCCGCCTGAATTACCTGGATTAATAGCTGCATCAGTTTGAATTAGCCCTCTTAGTTTTGTTTTTTCCAAAGATACTCCACTTTGTGCTTTTATCTCCCTTGATAAACCAGAAACTACCCCAGTGGAAACAGTATTAGCAAACAACCCTAAAGCATTGCCAATGGCAATTACATCTTCGCCCAAATCAACCTTAGAAGAATCTCCTAGTTTTATCACTGGTAGCCCTTTAATTCCTTTGGGTAGTTTAATTTTTAAAACAGCAATATCATGGATTGGGTCTTTGGCCAATATTTCTGGCTTAATAGTTTCGCCATTTTGTAAAACCACCAAATATTCTGCTAACGGGTCTTCAATAACATGGCGGTTAGTTAAAACAATACCGGTTTTGTCAACAATAAAGCCACTGCCACCACCTAGCTTTACTTTTTTCTTTAAGGGGTTAGGCATAACACCCATACCAAAAGGGTTTTGATATGGTTGCATAAGTTGCAGTTTTTTAGTCATAGTAATGCTAATTACTGCAGGTAAGACTTGTTTAATTGCTTTAACTACTGGGCTTTGTACTTTGGGCATAACAAAAATGTTTATTATTAATTATTAATTAATGATCAATAAAGTCATTACCTATATTTTACCATATCTTATCAGTCTTGAAAACCAGCCCAAATTATGCTATTTTAAAATTGTTAGCTTAAGCCAATGTTTTGGCTTAAGCCCTCGTAGTTCAATGGACAGAACAAGACACTCCTAACGTCTAGATATAGGTTCAACTCCTGTCGAGGGTACAAGGAAAATAGTTAGGGCCGTTAGCTTAGCTGGTAAAGCGTCAAGATGGCATTTTGAAGATCGCTGGTTCGAATCCAGTACGGTCCACCACATACACCTATTGCAAAAATAGATTTTTCGTGTATAATAAAA
>CAYOFM010000022.1:0-7062 GCA_964403365.1 uncultured Candidatus Saccharibacteria bacterium
AAGGAAGCCCCTCTAAACTTATAAATAGCTTGAAAGTTATCCGCACACACTGTTAGATTGTTTTTTGGGCTAGACAAAAGTTTAATTAACTGATATTGGGCAAAGTTTACATCCTGAAATTCATCTACTAAAATATATTTAAACTGTTTCCTGTATTTTTCTAAAATACGGGGTCTTTTTTCAAACAGTTTTAAACAATAATTTATTAAATCACCGAAATCTAGTAAGTTGTTATCTAACAGCAGCTTCTGATAAGTGTGATAAGCAATAGCCACCTCTTTTACCCTTTCTTCCTCTCGGTCTTCAGGCAAATCAGTTAAATTAGTTTTTAAATTATCTGCATATACTAAATAATCCTCTGGCCAAATGCCTTGGTCTTTACATTTACTAAAATGAGAAAGTAAAACATGTAAAAACTTAGTTGGGTTACCTAATGGCTTATAATAATCTAAATTAAACTTGTCTAAGTTTTGTGTTACCAGCATCCAGGCACTAGTTGGAGTAATGGTTTTAAAGTTAGTTGATAAACCAATATCTAACCCATCCTGTTCTAGTACTCTTTGGCAAAATGAATGAAAGGTAGAAACCCATAAATCAGTGTACCCTATGTCTAGCAACCTATCTACCCGTTCCTCCATCTCCCCTGCTGCCTTATCTGTAAAAGTAACAGCTAGTATTTCGTTTGGCTTAGCCTTACCTTGTTTAATCAAACTAGCAATCCGTTTCGTTATCACGGTTGTTTTACCAGTACCAGCCCCAGCCACAATCAAAACTGGTCCATCCCCAAACTCTACCGCCTTTTTTTGTTCTTTATTTAAATCCATAAGATTATTATTTATCCATACCCCAGCTTACCAAAAATTCCCAAAATATCCAAAAAATATAATAAAAATGCGGTTCGGCTTTCGCTTCCCTACATTATACTAAATAATGCACATTTTAAATGACCTTAAAACAAATACCCCTCTTTCTAAAAAGGGGTATTCGCCAGTAGCTTAAAATTATTTCTTCTTTTTAGCTTTTGCTTTCACTTTTGGTTTTGCCTTTTTAGGAGCAACTGTTTTTTTCACCTTGCTCTTTATAACCTTTTTAGGTTTAGAAACCTTAGGTTTTACGTTAGTTTTCTTAACTACTTCTTTCTTTTCATCTGTTTGGTCAGAATCATCAATCTTTAACGCTTTTAAAATCTGATCAAGTTTAGCGTTTATCACACCAAGTTGACCACCACCTGATTGGCTAGGACTTTTCCCTTTTTCTCCCTTATTAAAACATTCACTGCAATAAACAGGTTTGTCCCCAGTCGGTCTAAAGGGTACTTCGCAATCCTTTCCGCAATTATTACAAACCGCTTGGTGCATTCTTTTATCTGAGTTAAATCTTCCAGAGTTTCCACCACTTCCACCACTAAACTTTCTCTGACCTGAATTGCCTTTATTCCTAAAGCAATCATTACAATAAACAGGTTTGTCCCCAGTTGGCTTAAATGGCACTTCGCAATCTTTTCCACATTCACTACAAACCACCTGATGCATTTCAGGTCTGCCGCCACCTCCCCCTCCCCCTCCACGATTATTTTGTTTGAAATTTCTCATATTTTTTAGTTATTATATTACCTAGTTAAATTATATACTTATAACCAACAACAAACAAGGGTTTGTACAAAAAACCGCCTTCATTGAAAGTTACCTTTTCTTTCTGGATGCTTTGACCCTGTCTATTTCAGTTAAGTGTTGTTTTCTAAGACGAATACTTTTAGGAGTAATTTCTAAATACTCATCCTCTGCCATTATTTCCATACCTCTTTCTAAGGTTAACTCCATCGGCGTAGTTAAGGGAACGGCCATATCAGCTCCTGAAGCACGCATATTTGTTAAATGCTTACCTTTAATTGGATTGACTGTCATATCCATGCCTTTGGCAGTATTGCCTATCACTTGCCCTTCATAAACATCAATATTTGCTCCCATATACAAAACACCACGCTCTTGAAGATTAGCTAAAGGAAAAGCTAACACTTTTCCGGTTTCTCCAGAAATCATCGAACCCACCTCTCGTTTTTTAATAGCACCAACATACGGTTTAAAACCAATTACTTCAGAGCATAATATCCCCTCTCCTTTAGTATCGATAATAAATTCACTTCTATAACCAAGCAACCCACGAGTAGGAATTTCATAAGATAGGCGAGTATTTTTTTGACTTGGTTCCATAGATAACATCTTGCCTTTTCTTTTAGCCATCTTTTCAATAACAACCCCAACTGATTCTTCAGGGGTATCAAGAGTAACCTGCTCAAATGGCTCGTGCTTTTTACCATCTATTTCCTTCACAATAACTTGGGGCTGAGAAATCTGAATCTCATAGTCTTCACGCCTTATATTCTCTAATAAAATAGCAATCTGTAACTCCCCTCTTCCATAAACTTTTACATAATCACTTGGAGAGAAATCAATTTTTAATCCAACATTAACTTCTAGCTCTTTTTCTAGCCTTTCTCTAATTTGTTGGCCAGTAACACGGCTTCCTTCTTTACCTACAAAAGGAGAATTATTAACTAAAAAGTTTAAACAGATAGTCGGCTCATCAATCTTAATAGCTGGCAACAGCTCTTGTTCTTGATTAGTACAAAGAGTATCACCGATATAGATATCAGGCAAACCAGCAATCATGACAATATCACCGGCAGTGGCTTCTTCTACTTCCTTGCGGTTCAATCCTTCAAAAGTAAACAACCTTAAGATACTGCCAGAGATAACTTTGCCATTATGTTTTTTAACAAAAACTTTATCTCCTGTTTTTATCTTGCCTTGATAAACCCTACCTATACCCATACGACCAAGATAATTATCATAGGCCAAATTAAAGGGCTGAAAAGTAAAATCAAGTGAGGTATCTACCTGAGCTGCTGGAACTTTCTTTAAAATTGTATCAAGTAAGGGCACTAAATCTTGTGAGTCATCTTCTAACCTTATTTTTGCTATACCGTCTTTAGCAATACTATAAACAGTGGCAAAATCAAGTTGTTTGTCATTAGCTCCCAAGTCCATAAAAAGTTCTAGTACTTTATCATGGGCCCACTCTGGCCTAGCGGCCTGTTTGTCAATTTTATTTAAAACAACAATCGGATTTAATCCAAGTTCTAAAGATTTTTTCAAAACAAATTTAGTTTGTGGCATTGGACCCTCTTGGGCATCCACTACTAATAAAACAGAATCAATGGAACGCAAAACTCTTTCCACTTCAGAGCCAAAATCAGCATGGCCAGGAGTATCCACAATATTAATTTTTGTATTTTTATAAAAAACTGAGGTGTTTTTTGAATATATAGTAATACCACGCTCTTGTTCAAGATCGTTTGAGTCCATACCAGTGCTATCAGTGGTAATCATGCCCGTCTGTTGCATTAGGGCATCTGTTAATTTAGTTTTACCATGGTCTACATGGGCAATAATTGCGATATTTCTAATTTCCATAATATTATCTACGATATGATCTTTGTTTATTATTCTGATAAGATCTCTTACCATAACCTCGTCTTGGAGACCTTCTTCTCTTATCTGTAATAGATTCTTCTTGACGAATTGGTTTTTCTCTTGCTGGTGGCAAAGTTGGTAAAGATAAAATCGGTAATGATTTACGAATCAATCGTTCAATCTTTCTAACATCAGCTTTTTGAGTTGGGGCAGCAAAAGAAATGGCTTTACCATAACGACCAACTCGGCCAGTTCGACCAATACGATGAACATAATCCTCTGAACTATCTGGTAAATCAAAATTAATAACTAATGAGATACTTTGAACGTCAATACCACGAGCTGCAATATCTGTGGCAACCATTATTCGAAACTTACCTGATATAAAACCATCAAGGGCTGCCTTTCGCTGGGATTGAGAACGATTACCATGAATTTCAGTAGCTGTATGGCCCATATGGCGGATATCTCTAGCAATCCGTTTAGCTCCATGCTTGGTTCGTGAAAAGATTAATATAGTATCTCCGTGATACTTGTCTAAAATAGAGTCAAGTAACCGCATCTTATCAGACTTTCTAACAACAAATAACTCTTGCTCTACATTTTCAGCTGATGTGCCTTGCGGAGCAATTTCAATCCTCAGTGGCATTTTCATAAAAGCACTGGCTAAAAACGAAATAGACTTGGGCATAGTAGCTGAGAATAACATTATCTGTCTTTCCTTAGATATAGTTTGTAGGATACGTTTAATTTGAGGTAAAAACCCTATATCAAGCATTCGATCTGCTTCATCAAGAGTAATAATATTAACCTGATCAAGTTTACATACTCCTTGATCCATTAAATCAACTAAACGGCCTGGAGTAGCTACAATAATATGAGGTCTCTTTTTAAGAGCTCTAACTTGTTGATGTTGAGAGACACCTCCAATAACTACCGCACAACGTAAACCTAAGGGAGCACCAATACAACTTAAGGCCTTTTCTACCTGAAGGGCTAACTCTCTGGTAGGGACCATAATCAAACCCTGCCCTTTATTAGCAGATAGACGTTGGATCATTGGAATACCAAAAGCCAAGGTCTTGCCTGTTCCAGTTTGAGCAATGCCTACAACATCTTTTCCCTCCAAAGCACTAGGAATAACCTGGTGCTGAATAGGTAAAGGATTTTCAAATCCTTTTTCTCCAAGAATGGATAAAAGATTACCCTCTATCCCAAGATCGCAAAAACGATCAATAGATTGTTTGATTTGTGTCATAAAAAATGTGACCCAGTATTCTTCGAGGTCACGCAATAAATAATGACACAAAAAGAGATGAGTCGCTCGGAACCATAAAACAAAAAAGCTCCAAGCTTTGTGCTTTCAGTATATCAGAAAAATCCCAATATGTCAACATCTTAAAAAATAAAAGGTTCAATTCCTATTCCCGTCTACACAAAAAGCCCTTACAAAATAAGGGCTCAGGTGCTGGCTCCGCGGACTCAACCATGTCCGAAACTGGCCTATTATTGTTTAAAACAAAAAACGTATTTTCCAGATTTTATTTTTTTCGTTGCCTACGTTCTCTATATCTTTCTACTGCCTCTTTGCTAGTAAGCCAATCTCTACCTTGTTTGTGCGCTTCGAGTTTCCCTTGTCTGGCTAATAAATTTAAATATTTTGCTGAATAAGGTACTTTCTTAGCTACCTCTGACAAAGAATAATGCTTTTCTTTTTGTTTGCCAGAGGGTGAAAGCGTTTTCAAATAAATATCAAGTGACCTCTCAACTGCTTGGGCAACAAACTGGACAAATGGCCCATACTCCTCCTTATCTGCACGATCTAAAAACCTATAATATTTTTTACGATCAGTTTTAAGCAAAACCACCATAGGGTAACCTTTTTGCATTAATAATAAGTTCATAGATATCCTTGCCGTTCTGCCATTACCGTCAAAAAAAGGATGAATAAAAATTAATTTGTGATGTAACAAGGCGGCTAATTCAATAGAATGCATCTTTCGACGATTTTCCTTCAACCAATCAAGCATACCACGCATCAATGAAGGCACCTCAGTAGTATCAGGTGGAGTATGGTCTGCCCCACCAATAATAACATCACTGTTTCTGTATTTACCAGCCCATTCTTTCTCTGTCTCTTGAACAATTAACTGATGTAAATTACGGATTAAAACTTCTGAAACCGTATGTTTTTTACCCCTTTCAATCAAATCAAACAAGTATTCTAAAGCCTCATAATGATTTCTTGCTTCTAAATGATCTTTCAAGGGCTTGCCCTTAACTGTTAATCCTTCATTAATCACTAAAAATGTTTCCTTTAAGGTTAAGCTATTACCTTCAATACCGTTAGAATTGTATGTCATCTCAATTTCAAACTGCTCTTGCAGTTTTTTAACCGCCGAAGCTGGCAAAGGCCTCAAATTATTCAACTGGATTAATTTGTCATCTATTCTTTTTGCTATTTTTTGATCTAAATAATTCATAATTTAGTTAATATGGTTTATGCTCTTTTCTTCACTATACCATATTAAGCACACCCGTCAATATCAAAACTGTGAATAACTTTATGCACCCCACAAAAAACCGTCCTGTGCTGGCTCCGCGGACTCAACCATGTCCGAAACTGGCCTGTGTGCCCTGTTGTTGTTTGAAGTGATAAAAATGAGCATTTGCACCTTGTGGCAAACGCTCAAAATCCATTAAAGTTGTCCCCTACTTTCGATTTTCCAGCTTTAATTTAAGAAGAAACAAAGCATCTGTCTTTAAGTTTTTCTTAACCCATATCTTTTGGTTCACAGTTAAAAGTTCTCCCATACCAGATAAGATATTACGTCCTTCAAATTTTTCTAAGGATTTAATATTTTTCTTTAAAAAATTATCAAAGGACATCTCTGCTCTCTTCTCTACAATTTCTTTATTGATATCCCAATTATTCTTTAGGAAAAACCAAACATCATAAATATCACGATTACTTTTACCTATTCTCTCATACATAGCCATTAATTTATGGGCAACCATATCTTCTTTTACCATGACCAACATTGAAATACCAAGATATGTTTTTAATGTATACTTAGAACCAAATACTCTACGGTTAATTTCTATCTTAATATTTTGATTCTTTTCTTCATACGAAATCACAAAAATAAGGTTATATTTTTTCCTTTGCGATTCCTTGACCTTGCCATATTTTTTAACAATACTTTCTACTTTATTGAAAACATTGTCTTCCTGTGTCTCATCTAATAAGTCAAAATCTAAATCAACAGAGAAACGGGGTAAATCATAAAACATATAAGCAGCAGTTCCACCTTTAAAGCCCAAAAAGGGCGATATACTAGTATCGGAATAAATATCTTTGAGAATTTGCAACATTATGTTTTTATGTTTTGCTGTATCCAGAGCCATAGTATTATTGATTATTTTTAAAATGATTATAAACCCCATTCTGGGGTGTGTTTTCGCGTTCGCTCGGAAATATAAACGAGATTACTCGCTTCTACTTCTCTCGCTTCACTTGAAAATAAACCCCTGTGGGGTGTGTTTTCGCGTTCGCTCGGAAATATAAACGAGATTACTCGCTTCTACT
>CAYOFM010000022.1:7162-10032 GCA_964403365.1 uncultured Candidatus Saccharibacteria bacterium
TCTCTCGCTTCACTTGAAAATAAAATTCTTTCACTTTTCTAGCCATCCTTTTATTACTATATATAGGTAATATCTCAAACACCTTATCCCAATCAAGGGATGATAAATTATCAAAATGATAGTCCTTATTAATATAAATCACATCTAAAAATGCTCGCTCCTTAGAAGCCATCAAATACTCCCCCATATCTTCTACTCCTGCCTTATTGGTTAAAACAGTATCTTTTATTTTTCTGAAAGAATAAGGTTGGTTATCTACTATTAATTCTCTTGTTAAATAAGAAGCAACAAAAATTTGACCATAATGTTGGAATGTAATCCCTGTCTGACCTAAAACCGTTTCAAAACTCACATAAGAGGGGGTAAATATTCTGGTCGCTAATTCAAGTTTTTCATATTTCTTATCTTTAGCGTAAAGACCCTGACGGATACGAAAAAGATCGTTATTTTTAATATAATAATTAATTCTCACTCTAGCTGCGTGAGTGCTGGCATCTCCCCATAACAAAACAATATCTTTAAAAGAAAAGACGGTTTTCTTTGAACGTAAAATAGTTGAAATATAATTACCTTTTTTCATACTTATGAACTGAATATAAGTTTTAACCTTACATTCAGTTTAAATCATATCAAAACTGCTGTCAACAGTAGTTATCCACAACCCCACATAACCAAACAAAAACCGCCAGCATTAAAACTTAACACTAACGATTCTATTTGTCCCATACGGCTCCCTACACGGGACTACGTCCGAAACTGGCCCGTGTGCCCAATCACCGTTTAAAACAATAAATATCAATTAACCTTTGACTATTTTTGCATCTACGATTTGGTTAAAATATTTTTCAAAATTCTCTACCTTATCTATATCCCGTCTATTGAATAAAAATTTTTCTACATCTAATGCTAACCTTTTGAAATCTAAACTTTTAAATTTAATATTCGCTTGTTTTCTAATATCCTGCCAATCTTTTAAGCCAGCCACCTGATTTAAATAATCAAAATCAGGCTCTGTCTTTGCCTGCAGAAAAATAAAATCATAAAAGTCCCTGCCTTTGGCTGTTTTTCGATTAAGTAAAGCTAAAATCTTTTGAGCCATGATTGTTTCTATCGGATTGGTCATTATTTCTCTTACCAAACCGTAACGATTCAAAAGCCGAAATTCTCTTTTTACTTTTATCGCTTGGTTGGTTGTGTCTAATCTAACAAGTATTTTCTCTTCCCTATAGGGCGATAACTTATTATCATAAAGTAACTCATTGAACTTAAAGTAGCAATGATAGGCACCTTTAAAAGTTAGTCGGAATTCTGTGTTAAAACCCTTCAGTGCTAAATTATTATTCAACTTATCAATTAAAACTTTAAAATCTTCTTTCTTTAAATCAAAGTTATCAAAATCAAGATCCTCTGAAAAACGTGGCAAATTATGCAACAGACGCAAAGAGGTACCCCCAATAAAATGCAAATTGGGCGATGATTCGAATAAAGAATCCAAAATCTCGCATTGCAAATATTCAGTTAGCACAACACGTTGATTATTAATAGGTAAACCATACTGCCCAGCAAATTTTAAAACCTCATCAAATAAAAGCATAAATTTAAGTCTTTTGGGATCTTATATATTTATCAAATTCTTTAATTACTATGTTCATTCTTACAGAGTTAAATACCCTTAACAATTTAAATAACTTTGTTCTATTTACTACTTTAGAATATATTTTAGCGTCAATCCTCAATTCATACCAATCATTTTTATCTCGTAACTTCGGCAAATTAAGATAAAAATAATCTAAAATTGACTTTTCTGGGCTGGCCATTAAAAACCCCCATTCTTTATCCTTAACTTCGCCATAACCTAAAAAAAGATTACTTTTAATCTTTTGATAGTAAAATAACTGATTATTAAATTCAAATTTTCTTGTTCTCTTGCTAGTAATCGCAGTTACGGCTGGAACGATATCAGGAATGAGCCCCCAATAAAATAAAGCTGATTCAAGAGAAACATAAGATGGTCTAAATAACCTATTAGACAGTAAGAACGGATTAAGATTGATATTCTCTTTTAATAAATAGACATCTCTACGTGGCTTGACCAACAATCCTTTTTTTACCCAATCAGACAATTGAACATCCAAAACCTTGCCGGTGGTAATTTTCTCTATGTCAGCCCTAGAAACCACTGGATAGTTATTTTTTAAATTATGATAGAAATCTATATATTTCATTTATTTATACTTTTCTATTAATAAGTGAATCGCATAATTCTATTATAATCCCTCACAACAACACCTGTCAAATAAGTTATCCCCACCAATAACCAAATTATTATAAACGATAATTATACATCCCGTATATTTAGAATAAGATACATATGGTTTATGAAAAACCCAAAATCTCTCCCCTATATCATAAAACCGCCTTCGCTAAAAGACGGTTTCAGTTGTTCTATACTGCTCCCCGCACGGAACTATGCCTAAAACTGGCCTATATGCCCTGTTGTTGTTTGAAGTGATAAAAAAATAAAGCTGACCCCTATTTTACAAGTTTGTTTAAAATATCTCTTACCCGTTTTATACTTTCTGGATCATGAACAGAGATTAGTGTTATTGAGCTGCTAAGCTTTTTAAGTGATCCTATCTTTCTTTTAAGCTCCAGCTTATCAACCAAATCACTCTTGCTGATAAAAATATATTCAGGTTTTAGAAGAAGAGCTTTGTTATATTCTCCAAGCTCTTTTCGTATAACCCTATAATCTTGTACAAGATTCTCTGATTCAGCAGAAAGAAGATGGAAAAGCGTCTTTGTCCTTTCAATATGATGTAAAAACTTAACCCCTAACCCTTTTCCAGAAGAAGCGCCAGTAATGAGTC
>CAYOFM010000023.1:0-9783 GCA_964403365.1 uncultured Candidatus Saccharibacteria bacterium
GCGATGACCAGCTTAAAGCCGGCATGCGACACACATATAGTTACTCCAGAGGAAGCTGTTTCTTCCGTAACTCTTGAAGCCATAGCCGAGGAGTTTTATAGCGACAAAGCTATGGCACTGTTAATCGCTAGGCAAAACAAGCTTAGGAGAGGGTATTTTTTACCCAAAACCTTGACTATTCCCAAAGTCAAAGAGGTGTATGAGGTACAGAAAGATGAACTTTTAAGCTTCCTTGCCGAAAAGTTCTATGGGGATAGAGTAATGGCCAAGTTTATAGCTGAGATGAATGGCATAGCAGAGCCATATCAGCTTTACGATGGCCAGGTATTGTTCATCGTTGATGATTCAGCAGAAGCTGAAGAATACAAGCTGAAAGCCGACGATGACTTAAACTCCGTTGCCAAAACGGTATACGACAACGAACAAGCAAGCACTTTGCTTGCCCAAGCCAATAAACTGAAGGTAGGTTATCGGCTTATCCAAGGGCAGGCGCTGTTCATACCGAAAATCAGGCCAGAGGTATATATTACCGGAGCTGAAGAGACCTTGGAGACAGTATCCAAAAAGGTCTACAACGATGGAACAGGGGCTAGTTTGCTCGGAATCTTGAATGGCATTAGACATTTTGATACCCTGAAAGCAGGGTTGAAATTGTGGCTACCAGAAGTAGAGCCATTCAAATATTCGTGTGCTTCCTGGATAGAACCGGTAGAGCACGAGTTCACACTGTCGCCACAGGAAGCAAAAAGAGTGTGGTTTAAATCCAAAACTCCCTCAATGAATTTGAGAGGGACATTCTCTGCTATTGTGGGCGTTGAGAAGGTGGTGTCTTCTGAGTTTGAAGAGGGCATAACCTCCAAAATGACTGTAGCTCCTTTCTGCACTGTTATAATCACCATTGACAATGAGAGAAGGCCTTTGCCAAAGAAGGCAGAACTCCATTCCTTTGAGCTCCAAACAAGGGGCAATATACAGGGTATGGTGTTCGGGCTAAAAAACATGGGTGATATTATGGTGCAGGTGCAGAAAAGCGAGGTTTCGCTGTTAAGGGCGGACCGTAGTAGAGTCATTAGACCAAGACCGTTAGGCGCTGGAAAGCGGCTACTTTTGCCAGGAAACAGAATTGAACTTGGCACCAGTTATCCTCCGTTGAAAGATGGGGAATACATTGCCAGGGCAACTGTTTACTATGGCGGAAGAAGGCCAACCACCATGGAAAGCAAATTCCAGATTGGTGACGCAGCAACTCAAAGTCGCGCCAGAACAGCCGGCTTTGTGGTTCACTCAAGTGAGTTTGCTGACGGCATAGCTGAGCTCACATTTTCATCAAAGAAGCCCCAAAAGAGAAAGTGGAGGGTCGTTGAGGTTGAAAACCTTGAAGACGCCACTATGCATTTTAAGGCGCGCTTTGTTGATATGTTAGGTGTTTCTAAGAAGTATTCTGCAACAGAATCTTTGCGTTTTAGGCCTGCTGATGCCCAGATAAGACCTTTTGGAACAAAAAAGTTCCAGATTATTCTGGAAGACACAGATGAGGGAGCTAAATACTCCCAACTCCAGATAATGGGGTACATTCCTCAAGAGGAGCAGGGTAGCAACTCAAATGCTGTGGAGATTTTACCTTCTATGAAGGCGATAGACATCCACAAGGTAACGCTGGGTTTGGAAGTTCAGGCGATAAAGTTGTCTGAGTTTATTCCAAGGTTTGAAGACGGCTTTCTTTCTTTCGGTTTGTTCGTCACGAATATTGGAAATACGCACTTGGAACCAAGGCTTATTCTCCAGTTAATAGACGATTTAGAGCAAGTTGTTGTAACTCGTGAAATACGAGGATTGCCAACATACTTGTATCCGTCAGAAAAGAAAGAGATACAATTTAAAACAGACCTGTCTCAAATAGACAGGGTTAGCTCTGGAGAGTATGAAGTGAGAATTTTGGCAATAGCCAAAGAACAGGTTAAGGTATCAGCTCAGGTTAATATCTTAAAACAGGAGACTGAATAATGAAAAGAATAGGATTCATCGCAAGTAGCATATGTTTCGTATTGGTACTTATCCTTATGGCGGGTTGCGCAAGCAGCCCAATAAGGGACATCCACAGGACCACTTTGCCTCCGATTATCTCGGAGGCTAGAGAGGCGCCGTATCAGAGGTTTGATGTAAACAAGGCAGAGATAGAAAGAGCTGCTGAAGAGAGAAAAGCCAGATTGGCTGAACAGCCACTGGTAGAAGACCTTTTGCTCGTGAATACGAGCCTTACCGATGCGTTGGGAGATATCCAAATGCAGACCGATGTGAATATAATTCCATCGGAAGCTGTTATCGGAGAAATCCCTTACTGTTACATCGAAAAGGCCCGTCTTGAGGAGGCCTTAGAGATGATACTTTCCGTAGGCGGATTCGGTTATAAGAGGTATAAATTGACCGACGGCGGTTACTATTATAGAGTAGGCACTGCCGAGTCTGGTAGTGAGGCCTCGTTAATCTTCCTAGAGACTAGGAAAATTAAAACCTATAGAAAGGCGCGTGATGTGTACGCGATGCTATCAAGCCCCGCATACCAGCCTTATCTATCAATCACGGAACCCATTGCGAGGAGAGAAACGGAACGAAGGGTACGAAATACAACAAGGGAATATACGCCCTTGGTTGTGAAACCGAAAGAAGAAAGTCATGAAATTGTGATTACCGGCTCAAAGCCGATGGTTGACCACATAGAACATGTGATACGGACCATCATTGATACTCCGCCGAAGCAGATAAGCATCCAAGCTGTGTTTGTTGAAGGACAATTCAACACAGCAGACCAACTTGGCATTGATTGGTCACGTGGCCTCGACTTATCAGTTGAAGGCAGTGGCGCATTTACTAAGGGATGGAACTTTGGATGGCAGGGCGACGTAATGGGTCAGCTATTGACTGGAATACAGGCAATGGCTCAGAAAGGTTATTTGGAGCTTAAGAATTATCCTCAAATCGTAACGACAGAGGGTAGTTTAGCCCAAATAGACCTAAGAACCTCCCAGCATATTCGTTTGGAGAAATCTAGGAATGTTGGCAGTGAGCGCAACTATTACTCGCGCGACCGGACCCAAGAGTACATTACCGGAACTATTATGATGGTTCGTCCATACTTAACTGATTCTGGGAATATTACATTAGACCTCTCTGTTGAGGTTGATGATATAACCGGAATTAATGCGGACAGTTTACCGATAGTCAGTAAGCGTTCGGTAAACACTCAGGTTCGTATAGCGAGTGGGGAGACTGTTGTAATAGGTGGGCTCTATCAGGAGCTGTTGAAAACCAACAAATCTGGGATTAAGGGATTAAGCAACATTCCCATTGTCGGAATCCCTCTGTCCACGCGGACAAATGGCAACCAGGCCAAAGAGCTTACAGTTTTCATAACTGCCAAAGTTCTTGAGCCAGAATGGGTTGATGTTCCTGAATTTGCTGGTGGTGGTGACGGCAGAGAATCTGTCAGAACTATCACTAAGACCAAGGAGATTCAGATAATTATCCCGCACATCGATGCGGAGGAGTTAAGGAAAGCCGAAGAAAGGCTGGAAGCTGGAGATTGAGGTCTTCATTATAATAGCGGAAGTGAGTGACTTAGAGCCATCTCACTTCTGCTAAAGGAAAGGATGCAGAAATGAGTAAAGCTTTATCCGTAGTGCTTGCTATAGCACTAATCTTGTTGTGTATCTTCTGGTATCAGGGCTGTGGCAAAAGTGATAAAATCGCCACATTAACTGAATCAGAAGGTACTCTTAAAACTAAGAACAATACGCTCTCTGAGAGGGTAAAGATCCTTCAAAGGAAGTTGTGCCCAGTCAATAGTGAACTTACTGCTGCGCAAGGCAAAAACACTGAATTGACAACCACCTTGACTGAACTACAAAGGAAGGCAGACGAGACCCAAAAGGGCAATGTCTGGTGGTGTGCCGAAGCCGGCAGGCTGAAGGAACTTCTTGAAATATCTCAAGCTGAACAAAAAGGTGTCGGTGGAAAAATAAAGGCTTTGGAAGGCGAAAGAGACAAGGTCCAAAGAGAGAAAGAGAAAGCTCTCGCTGGAAAAGCTGATGCAGATCGTCTTCTTGTGGATTTGAGAGGCAAATCTGAAGCTGACAGAAAAAAGACCGAGCAGGACAGAGAGAAGGCTATTGTTGTAATAGAGGAAAAGCTCAAAGCAGCTAACATTGAAATAGTAAGATTGAAAAATCGCGTACTTTCTATTGAGGAGAAAACTAAAAAGAAGAAAGTTGCTGCTGATAACTTTAAGGTTTACGTGGTATTTACTGCGATAAATCCAGCTCTCCATCTCAAAAAAGAGATTCGGATATTAGCCGCGGAGCTTTTACCGAAAATGTTCGGAAGAACAGACGATGAGCTATATGAGATAGTTGCGCCTGTGATGGCAAAGATGCCACAACAGGATGACGTTTCTACTGTTCTGCTTTTGCATAAAGCATGGGCGGAATGGAAAGAAGCAAAGCGCCTGTATAGTCGTCTTCGTTTGTTAAGGGTAGGAGCGTCGAGCTGACGCCCGCCCACAACTATAATGCTCACTTCACCACCTTGGTGTTGTGAGCATTTTTTTTGATCTTGGAGTGAGAGTCAAAATATATTTCCGTTGACTAGAAAAAATCACTGTGAATAGTTTAATATAAAACTTTGTTCTTTTTGACAAAGACTTAACTCTCCTTAAAACAAGGCTCGCTATACCCAAAATAATAATAGAGACACCAACAACCACTGATGAAAATATTTAATTACCATAACGCACCCTTTAATTGACAGGTATTTTATGGTAAAATGAACGCATGGCCTTACCTAAATTTTTACAAACATTTTTACCGTCTTATAAAATTTCTAGAATGGATTTGAAAAATCCCTATGATAAAAAACTCATTATTGAGGCTGTTTTAAATAGGGGAAACATGAAAGACCTTAAGTGGCTTTTTAAGGTTTATAATCTGAGGGAGATCAAGCAAGTAGTCAAAAAGCCGAGTCGTGGTGTCTGGCGAGAACGAGCTTTAAACTATTGGCTTAAAATATTTGATATTAAGCTACCTAAAATTATTTACCGAACAGCCATTAAATCCTTGCGCCCAGATCCAAAAATAATGAGGCGTTATTTCGCTATGCAAAAATAAATAAAGCAATACTAATGAAAGACCATATTCTAAATCAAAACCAAAAAAGCATTTTAAAAAAAATGTCTTTTCTAAAAAAGTATAATTTTTATCTAGCTGGTGGTACTGCTTTAGCTGTTCAATTGGGCCATCGTACCTCCCAAGATTTAGATTTTTACACAAAACAACCCTTTGATAACATAAAATTAATCAAAGACTTCCAAAAAGTTTTTGGCAAGGAGGTAAAAGAAAAAATTCGAGAAAAAAATACCCTTTACCTAAAAATTAAGCAAACTGACTTATCTTTTATTATTTATCCTTATAAATTAATCAAGCCATCAATTCCATATTCATCAGTTAGTTTAGCTAGCTGTGAAGATATTGCCGCAATGAAAGTTGAATCCATTTTAGGTAGGGGTAAAAAAAGAGACTTTGTTGATATTTATTTTCTAATAAAACAGTATGGATTAGAAAAAATTTTCTTTTTCCAGAAAAAAAAGTACCCTGATATTTATAATCAAAAAGAGTACTTAAATGCAATGCTTTATTTTCAAGACGCAGAACAAAGCTCTCAGGATCGCCCTCGCCTTTATCTCTATAGCCACCTTAAATGGCCAGAAATTAAAAAAGGTATTGTAAAATCAGTGAAAGATTACCAGTTAAAAAAGACCCAACAGGGCCCGTGCCAATAAATCCAGCCAAAGACGGACAATACGAATACTGGGAATTCGGCATCCTCAAGTTCCTCGGTTTTGTTCCTGATAATTCTACCACAACCCCAACAACTACTGCTTCTATTATACGTTAATTTTATTTAACATCCTTATCGACCTTAAGTAATTTTGTTGTTTCTCTCGAAATGATTTTGTTAGACACAAAACATTCTCTTTTTTTAAATTAAAAATAAGTCGCCAATAATTAGCACTTCTGGGAGATAACCCTCTTGACTCACGGACTATTTTTATAATTTGCTTTCTGATAAAATTATCACTCATCCATTTTATTTCTTTTTCATCTCCATACTCTAAAATAAGCTCTATAATAAAACAAGGGTATTCTTCTAATTTCGAACAAGTGCAATTAATATCCTTAATTTGTAATACTCTTTTATTTTCCATATACCTTATTTTTTAACACTTTTTAATCTATTAAAAATATTCCAAGATCAATTTACCATCATGTTTGCTGGAATCGTGTGTTTTATTTTCACGAGCCCTTTTCTAAACTGCGAATATTTTAATACCCCATCATGTTGCAACGCTCCTATTAAGAGACCTGGATGGATTCCTAATTCATCACTCTTGTCGTATAACACCTTGGAAGTGATTGTTCCTTTTCCTATTTTTATTCTTACGCTTCGTGGAACTAAATGCTCTTGAGCAAAATCATCTACTTGTGTGCATTGCTTATTTTTTGTTTCATCTACTACTTTCGTATCATCATAAAAACTTTCGTTCTTATGTAGTATTATGTGTCCAATTTCATGTAAAAGTGTAAAGTAAAAATTATCTATTCTATCATATCTAAATGACATTAAAATAACTGGCTTTTTCTCAAACCAAAAAACAGCACCGTCAACTTTTGTTCTGGGAAAGTGTTCAAGAAAGATTAAGCGGACACCTATCTTTCTCAACGCCATAACAATCTTTTCTATTTCTTTGTCCTCTGACGAATACTTTTTTATTCTTTTCGCAAATTCTATTAACTCTTGCTTATTAAAATCTGAACATTTAATTTTCTTAGCCTCAACTTCTCCTATTTTACGCCAAGTATACAAAAAATTCCTATTTGTTTCTCCGTGATCTGATTTTCTAAAATGGACATATGTACTCTCTACAGCAACTTGATTTTCAAAATCATTCAAACTTTTAATACCAAGAGAATATGTAATCTTTTTTATTAAAATATCTATATTCTCTTCGGCTTTTATTCGTCCCCTTTTTATCAACTCTCTAACGGGAATAAGCGAATAAAGTTTCGCTCTCTTTCTAATCACCTCTCTATTGTCTTCTTCTTGAGAAAGCGAATAGAGGTCGTATTGTGTTTGCATATTTAGCCATAGTTCTGGGCTAGTATCCAAAGCAACCGCAATACTATTTGCGGTTTCAGGGGTAATCGCTTTTTTCCCTTTTATAATTGCGTTTACAGCGTTTAGGGGGCGATCAATTATTTTAGCAAAATCAGACTGACTAATGCCCCGTTCGTCTAGCTCGTCTAATAATGTTTCGCCTGGATGATAGACAATAAATGCCTTAAGATTGTTCATATTTTTATAAAAAATATTATTTTTGATAATGCTTTGATATTTTTTTGATTAAAATTATTTTACAAGAAATACCTTTTAATAGCTCGAATTCTAGACGGTACTGTTTATTGAGACGAATTGAATAATCACCCTTACTGCCTTTCATTTTTTCAAAATGATTACTTTTCAAAGCCCTAAGATCTGCTTCGTTTTTTGCCGCATTAATTCTCTCCATTTTTTTGAAAAAGGCTTTGATAATTGCCTCAGAATATCCTCCCACTCCTGTTTGATATAATACTTTTAACTTTTTATTTATAAACTCAAATTTCATACATAAAAACTTTCTCCTTCGGCAGGTTCATTACTCCTCCTTCTGAAAAAATCTTGTAATAAATGTTTGCACATATGTCTATATTTTAAAACCTCATAGTCATTATAGTTTATCTCAAGATATGTGTCAATACCACCCTTCCACCCCAAGGGTTGAATCCCTACTTTACCACACTTTTACCAGCTAAATAACCAGTACTCCAACATACTTGAAGATTAAAACCACCAGTTGGACCATCAACATTAATAACCTCGCCAGCAAAAAATAGATTATCTATTATTTTTGATTTCATTGTTTTGTCATCTATTTCTTTCAAAGAAACCCCTCCACTAGTAATAATTGCTGAATTAAAACCAGAAAGCCCAGATATTGTTATCTCAAGGTTTTTAAGTAATTCTACTAAACTATATCTTTCTTGTTTGGTAATAGTATTTACTTTCTTATTTTGAGGTATGTTTGATAATTTAACAATCGCAGGGATTAAAGTGCGAGGCAAAAGATCATCTAGGCAATTTTTAAAAGCTTTATTCTGATATTTTATAAAATCCCTTTGAATTCTTTTATCCAGCTTTACTAAGTCTAAAGCTGGTTTTAAATTAAGTAATATCTTAACCTCTCCTTTTTCTAGTAACTCCCCTATCCGCTTACTGGTGCTTAAAACAATAGGACCACTTAAACCAAAGTGAGTGAATAAACACTCTCCAAATATTTTAAACCTTTTTCTATTGTCCTGTAAAACACTTATTTCAACATTTTTTAAACTTAATCCTTGTAAATCTTTAACCCATTTCTCTTTTGTTGTAACTGCAACTAAAGAAGGAGATGGATTTTTAATACTGTGTCCTAAACTTTTAGCCCATTTATACCCATCGCCAGTAGAGCCAGTTACTGGGTATGATTTACCACCTGTGCAAATAACATAATTTTTAGCTACTATTTCTCTATTTTTTAATATAAGTTTTTCAATTTGATGATTTTTATGTTTAATTTTTACAACCTCTGAATTATATAACCTAGTCACCTTATTATCTTCTAAATACTTAAGTAATACATTTAATACATCTTGTGCTTTATCACTAACAGGAAAAACCCTTTTTCCTCTTTCTGTTTTTGTTTTTAAACCAAACCCCTCAAAAAACTCAATAACATCTTTTGTATTAAAAACAGATAGGGCATGAAAAAGAAACTTTCCATTGCTACCATAGTTTTCCACCAACTTTTTTAAATCAGCCTCCTTGTTTGTTATATTACACCTACCCTTGCCAGTAATCAGAAGCTTTTTACCAGCTTGTTTGTTTTTTTCTATTAAAACAACCTTAGCGCCTAATTCAGCCGCCTTACCTGCACACATCATCCCTGCGGGCCCACCCCCAATAACAGCTACGTCAAAATCTAAATTATTTTGTTCATTACTTGCTTTTTTCATAACACATCCCCATCCTACCAAAAAACCACTGTCATTAAAAGATTACAAGGCAACAAGCTATACCTATTAACAAATTTGTTAACGGTGTAGTTAAAAGGGCGGACGGGTTATTGATAGACAAAAAAACAAAACAAGTAATACCTATAGAATATGTTTTAACAATAGATATGGCGAAAGAAATAGCAATGCTTGAAAATAATGAAATAGGTAAAAAAATAAGAAAATATTTTATTAAAACAGAAGAAAACTTTAAACAAGTTATGCGAATAGCTTTAGAAAATCCTAAATTTATCAATCAACTTGCTGAAGATTTCAAGGAGACTAGAATAGAAACCAAAGAATACAGAAAAGATTTTACAGACAGTATAAAAAATTACGTATCAATTAAAAACTATGGAACCTATACTGATATGCTTTACCAATTCTTATTCGCTGAAAGAGCAAAAGAATATAGGGGGTTGTTAAAACTTGCAAAAAAAGACTTAACTAGAAATACAATGTACGAAGAAATTTTGTTTATTATAGGAAGTTTTGAAACAGGATTATCTGGAGAACTTGAAAAAGCATCCAAGCAGAAAAGTAAACATCTAAGCCAACAAGAATTTATAAATATCTTTAAGCAATTTTCTTCAACAAGGAATTG